>CAJJLI010000067.1 GCA_905192625.1 uncultured Clostridium sp.
TCATTCTTGAATGTTCCTGGGGTACAGAAGAAGATAGCGTCACATATAAGGAGGGTCATATTCCAGGATCTATTCATATGAACACAGACAATGTAGAGTCAGAAGAATACTGGAATTTAAGAGAGCCAGAAGAATTCAAGGCTTTGATGTCAGAGTTTGGTATCACGAAAGATACAACGGTGATTTGTTATAGTGATACAGGTTCAAATTCAGCGGATGATAGAGTTGCATTTTCAATGCTTTGGGCGGGAGTAGAAAATGTTAAATGTTTAGATGGTGGAATGGAAGCCTGGGTAAAGGCTGATTATGCAATTGAAAAAGAAAGTAATAAGCCAAGTAAAACGGAAGAAGATTTTGGAGTGACCATTCCTGCACATCCTGAGTATATACTTTCTATTGATGAAGTAAAAGATAAGCTTGAAAGTGATGAAAATTTCAAACTTGTAAGCATTCGAAGTGAAAAAGAATTTCTAGGTGAGACAAGTGGTTACGGATACATTGATAGAGCTGGTGAGCCCAAAGGTGCAATTTGGGGACATGATACCGATGACGGTTCCTATAATAATGCAGATGGAACTATAGTTGGGATTGGTGTGTTAGAGGGATACTTAAAGGAATCTAATGCATCGTTAGAGAATGAACTATCTTTCTATTGTGGTACTGGATGGAGAGCTACAGTCCCATTTTTGATTTGTTATGAAAATTCTTATGAAAATATCTCTTTATACGATGGAGGCTGGAATCAATGGCAAATGAATGATGAGCTTCCAGTGCAGGTAGGAGATCCAAATAGTAAAGATTGTGTATATACTACAGTAGGTGAGTTACCAACGGATAAAGCAGCAAAATAAGATACTTTGGAAGGAGTATGGTTATATATATGAGAAAGGTAGGCTATCTCTTCTTGACATTGGTAGAATTATTTCTGCTTTTAGGAGGATATTTGATACAATATTTTACGAAAAAGAAAATGGGAATGGCCAGATACGTGATTTATAAGAATCAGAGATGGGAACGAGATTACCCTATAGAGTCATGGAAGACTTCCGTATTATTACTGATTGTACTCTTGACAGTAGCAGTTGTTATATTTTATATAATAAGAAGAAATAAACTCACGAAGATGACTTCTATGGTGAATGGGGGTATGGTTGTAATGACGGTGTTTTATACGGTGTTTACAGCTATGAACTCAATCAAAACGCTGAGAGCTTTTTATTTTATTAGTCCTATTTTAGCTCTCGTTGCAATCGTACAGATTATAAAAGCATTTGCTGCAATACTCACTGACTCATTAAAAGAAAGTGCGAATAATGAAAAAGGAATTTGATAAATCGGTAGATACAGATTCATGTATACATTGCGGTATGTGTATGAAGAATTGTCTGTTTCTTGACAAGTATAAGATAGATATCGGTGATATGAAGGGTTTTAAAGAATTGGCGTATCACTGTTTTTTATGTGGAAAATGTTCCGAGATATGTCCAAAAGGAATTGATGGAAGAGAAGTTATTCTCCAAATGCGTAGGGAGCAAACAGAAAATAATAATGGCAAGTTACCTGTAAAGGGGTATAACATGCTTCTTGGAGAAAAGAAGAACTATCTCTTTCGGAATTATAAACAACCGGGGAAAAGTGTATTGTTTCCCGGTTGTAATTTTCCATCGTTTTATCCAAAAACAACAAAGAGATTAGTTGATTTATTAAAAGAGAAGGCAGACATAGGTGTGGCCTTTGATTGTTGTGGGAAGCCAATTGCTGAATTGGGATTGTATAAGCAGGAGGAACTACTCTTAGATAATTTGAATGATCGATTGAAAAAGAATAATATACAGGAAGTAATTATGGTGTGTCCTAATTGTTATGATTTTTTAGAAGGAAAATTACAGGTGAAGGTAGTTAGTATTTATGAGAAACTTCAAGAACTTGGAATTGGTGAGGTTATTAAAGGAGACATACAGGTCTTTCGACCTTGCCCAGATCGCTTAGAGAAGCGGTGGATTTCATGGATGGATTCTTATTTGAACGATCAGGTTCATGTCATAGAGGAAGCACAGTGTTGTGGCTTGGGAGGCTGCGCGGGAGTAAAAGAGCCAGAGTTAGCAAAAAGAATGCCCAAAGCATTGAAAAATTATGAGCATATCTATACGTATTGTGGTTCCTGTGCGGGGCATCTTCGTAGGAATGGATGTGAGAAAGTGTCACATATTTTAACTGAAATTTTAGGGGTTCATGAAAATCCAGATACAGAAAAGTCGCTGATGAACCGAATGAAAACAAAGTTTTGGTGATGGATGGAGAATGAAAGAAATTCTTTAAAGAATACATCTGTACTTCATTTATATTACTTAAATGCAAAAAACTTGTGAAGAAATGGGGGGAGTTATGAAAAGGGAAGAAATCAAAGAATTGTTTATGCAAGGAATTGACTGTTCACAGGTTGTAACAGGAAAATTTTCAGAAGAACTTGGAATCAATAGAGATACATTAAGAAAAGTATCTGCCTGTTTTGGTGGTGGTATGCAATGCGGAGAGACTTGTGGTGCAGTATCAGGTGCGCTTATGGTTCTAGGTGTTAAATATGGTCATTACAGAGAGGGAGATAAGGAACAAAAGGCAGTAATGCTTCGAAAATACGCAAATTTTAAGGAATGCTTTCTGTCTAAATATTCTTCCTGTATATGTAGAGAACTGTTAGGTTATGATATATCTAATTCCGAGGAACTGGAAAAAGTTTTGGAAGAGGGACTTCTCTTTGATTTTTGCCCGTGTGTAGTAGAAGATGTGATTAATATACTGGAGAAGATTATATAAATGAAAAAAGCAATTATAATATTTACGCGGGTGCCTATCCCAGGAGAGACGAAAACGAGCATGATGCCTTGGCTTAAGCCAGCGGAATGCGCACAGCTACATCGTTGTTTTCTTTATGATATAAAAGAGGAATGCCAGAAGGTGGGTGCAGATATCTATGTATGCTACACGCCGGAAGGTAAAGAAGATGGTCTGGTTTCTGTTTTAGGCAGAGATAAGGAATATTTTGCTCAGACAGGAACAGGCTTGGGCGAAAAAATGTATCATGGGATTCAAAACGTTTTGAGTCGTGGATATGACGCTTGTATTTTAATTGGATCGGATGTACCTGAGATTAGAGCAAAACATCTTCAAAAGGCTTTCAGTATTTTAGAACGTAAGGATGTAGTATTTGGTCCAACGGTAGATGGAGGCTATTATCTAGTAGGAATGAAAACTCCGCATATTGAGGTGTTTCATAAACAAAGCTATGGACATGGTAAGGTGCTTGAGAATACTTCTAGATACTTAAGGGAGCACGGAATAACAATGGGGTATATACCAAAGTTGTCAGATATGGATGTTCCAGAGGATTTGAAAAGGTTTAAAGAGCGAATGCGCACAGATAAAAGGCTACAACAAACAATGACAGGTAAATATTTGATGCGTACAAGTCGTATTTCTATTATTGTTCCTATCTATAATGAAGAAGCTACAATTGTTAAAATGCAAGAGCAGTTAAGGCCGCTTAAAAACAAGTGTGAGATCATATTTGTAGATGGAGGGAGTACAGATAAGACCTTGGATTTGCTAAGCTCAGAGTTTCGCGTTTTACATTCAAAAAAAGGAAGACAAAATCAAATGAACTTAGGTGCGGTAGAAAGCGGCGGAGAAATCTTATTTTTTCTTCATTGTGATAGTGAGCTTCCAATAAGACCACTGGAACAAATTCGATATGTAATGAAGGATTATCGGGTAGGTTGCTTTGGAATTGCTTTTCATTCTTGTAATTTCTTTATGTGGACTTGTAGGGTGATTTCTAATCTTCGAGTGAAAGATAGAAAACTAATCTTTGGTGATCAGGGACTTTTTATTGAGCGGGATTTGTTTTTTGAAATAGGGATGTTTCCGGATATTCCTATTATGGAGGATTATCAACTATCACTTACATTAAAGGAAAGAAAAGAAAAGATAGGAATGACAAGGAAACGAATATATACATCGGATCGAAGATTTCCAAAGGGGTCTATAAAAAAACTAAAATTGATGTGGAAGATGAATCGATTAAGAAAGATGTATCGTACTGGTGTAGATATAAAGACAATTGCCAAAGCATATAAAGATGTTCGATAGGATAGAATGGAATGTCGTAATAATTTGAGTATAAGAAATAATTATGGAATTCACCGTGATTTTGTATCGTCATGAGACAGTTGTGGATGGCATTGATTTGCTAAATACAATTGTCTCTTTTTATATAAAAATATATGATATGTGTTTTACATACTCTTTAAACAAATTGGTAATCTATGCAATTTGAGTTATGCAATAGTTACAAAAAGAAACCATATATAAAACTATTTTGAACAAAATGTATGAAGGATTCTAAAATATATATTGACAATATTATTCAAAATGTGATATTTTATAACTAAGATAAAACGTTTAACCAGTGACTAAATCCAATTTAATGAAAAGGAGAACAACTATGGTCGAGATTATTATTTCAATCCTTGCAATCATATTGTTAACAGTATTGATTGTAAAGAAATACAATACGACAATTGCTTTACTTTTATGTGGTATTATTTTATTAGGTGCTGCGGTAGTTTTAGGACATCCAGTATTAGATGCTGAAAATACTACAGGACTTGCAATTCTTGATATATTCAAAAATATTGAAACTGCGTTTTTAAGCCAATTAGGAAACATTGGTTTAACGCTTATGACATTAATGGGTTATTCCACTTATATGACTTATATTGGTGCGAATGACAAAACGGTACAAATCATGTTAAAACCTTTAGCTAAGGTAAAATCAAAATATGTGTTAGTACCAATTATCTTTTTATTAGGAAATTTATTATCATTAGTTGTACCAAGTGCTTCTAGTTTAGGTGTATTATTAATGGCTACACTTTTCCCTATTCTTACAAGAGTAGGTATGAGTCCTTTAACAGCAGCTGGTATTATTGCAACAACAGCAACAATTATGCCAACACCACTTGGAGCGGATAATGTTATTGCGGCAGAAGCGTTTGGAATGCCAATTCTTGAATATGTTGGAAAACATGCAGCAATTTCTATTCCAACCTTACTTCTTATGACAGTTGCTCATTACATTTGGCAAAAATATTGTGATAAGAAAGATGAGGCAAAAGGAACTACATTTAAAACAGAATTAAAAGGCTTACGTGAAGAATTACCACCAACATTTTATGGTTTACTTCCAGTATTACCTTTAATTCTAGTTGTTATTATAAACTTAGGTTTTCCTTCACTAAAAGTAGGATTAGTTACCATCACTTTTATTAGTTTATTGGTTACTATTTTATGTGAAGCTTTAAGAACCAGACAGATTCCTAAAGTTACTCAAGATGTTCAGGAGTTCTTTAAAGGAATGGGAGCAGGTTTGGCATCTGTAGTGTCAATCATGGTTGCAGCGACTGTATTTGTAAATGGTTTAAAAGCGTTAGGCATTGTAGATATGTTAATGGAATCTGCGAATGGACTTGAAGGAGCAGGCATCATTATGATGTTAGCATTCAGTGGAATTACGCTTGTCATTGGCTTAATTAGTGGTAATGGCTTGTCCGTGTTTTATGCAACAATCGGTTTAATTCCAAGTGTCGCGGCTGCGGCTGGAGTATCACCAGCTATGATAGCATTACCAATGCAAATGATTGCTAATTTAGTACGTTCCATCTCTCCAGTAGCGGCTGTTATTGTTATTGTTGCTTCTTCCACAGGGGCTACACCAATCCAGTTAGTAAAGAGAACAAGCGTGCCAATTATCGTTGGAATAATAAGCTGTTTAGTGTTATCCTTTGTATTATTATTTTAAGTCAATAAAAATGAGCGCTTCGTGGCGCTCATTTTTATCATAAATCATAAGATTATATCTTTGTTATTGGATTTAATTAACGGTTAGGATCGTATAGAGAGTAGTAGATTATTAATTATATTTTAAAAATGTTATAAGAAAATGAGTAAAGGATATTTTAAGAAGTAGGTGATTGAATGGGTTTAAAAATAGTTGAAAATGCCTTAACACCAGAAATATATATCGATGTCAGAAAACAAGTTAATTTTAAGGAATACAGCTATAAAGATATAGAAATCGCCCTTAAAAATAGTCTTTATACCGTAGTTATTTTTGATGATGAAAGGCCTGTAGGAATTGCAAGAATCGTTGGAGATGGACGAATCACTTTCTTTATTAAAGATGTGGTAGTTATTCCTGAATACCAAAAGCAAAAGATTGGTACCATGCTTATGTATCAAATGGAAGACTACATTACAAAAACGGCTTGTGACGGAGCATATATCGGGCTTATGTCAACGCCAGGTATGGCAAAGTTTTATAAAAAATTTGGTTTTATTGAAAGACCGACTACAGAATATGGACCAGGTATGGTAAAATTCTATAATGAGAATTCCCGGATAATTACTAAAATTAGCTGACTGGAAGATTCGTTATGTAGTTAGCGAATGTATTCAGTGTTATAAAAGAAGAGGTGACCAATTTTGAAAAAACTAATAGTATTAGGTAGTCTGAATATGGATCTTTCCATTCAAAGTGATTATATGCCAAAAAGCGGAGAGACAATGAATGGGTATGGTTTCTTAATGAACTCTGGCGGTAAAGGTGGTAATCAAGCAGTAGCAGCAGCAAAACTTGGTGTTGATGTTAAGATGATTGGTAAAGTAGGAAATGATATTTTTGGTAAGCAATTGGTGGAAGACTTAAATCAATATGGAGTGGATACTACCAATGTAGAGATTGACAATGATGTATCCTCTGGTGTTGCAATTATAACAAGATGTAATAACGACAATAGAATTATTTTAAGCAATGGGGCAAATCATGCATTAAAATTTGATTGTGTAAAGGAGACGTTAAACAAGATAGGTTGCAAAGGCGATATCTTTTTAACGCAGTTGGAAAATGAATATGAGGTTGTTAAGGAATCCATTAAATATGCCAAGGAGTTAGGACTTTACACGATTTTAAATCCAGCACCAGCTAAAAAATTAGAAGATGAGATATATCAGCATTTGGATTTAATTATTGTAAATCAGAGTGAATGTGAGCTGTTGACCGGAATTTATCCAGATAATAAAGACTTGTATCAAGAAGCGTTGGAACAATTCCGAACAAAAGGTGTTGATGCCATAATTACCCTTGGTACAGATGGTAGTATAACAAACTATCAAAATTCTTTTGAGTATATCGAATCAAAAAAAGTAAAAGCAGTAGATACTACAGCAGCAGGGGATTCTTATATTGGTGCATTGTGTAGTTATCTTGTTGAAGATAAAAACTTTATTGAAGGTTTAAATTTTGCTTCTAAGGTAGCCGCAGTAACAGTTACAAAAGAAGGCGCACAAGTAGCAATCCCTACAATAAATGAGGTTATGGAGTATTTTAAAGAATAGATAAATAAGAGTTTTAGTAATTCATTCATATGGAGTATTACGTTATAGAAAAGGAGAGATTATTATGAGCAAACGACCAATTATTATTGATACAGATCCTGGAATTGACGATGCCTTAGCAATCGCGATTGCATTATATGCGGAAGAATTAGATGTTAAATTAATTACAACGGTAGCAGGAAACGTAGGTTTGGATAAGACAACATATAATGCACTACGCTTATTAAAATTTTTTAATAAAGAAAATATACCAGTTGCAGAAGGTGCAGACAGACCATTATTAAGACCATATGAAGATGCAAGTTCTGTACATGGTAAGAGTGGTATGGAAGGCTATGATTTTGAAGATCCAACACAAACTCCAATCAAAGATAATGCAGTGAATGCCATGAGAAATGTTATCATGGAGAGCAAAGAACCAATTACGATTGTAGCAATCGGACCATTAACCAACATTGCACTGTTATTAAAGGTTTATCCAGAAGTGAAAAATAATATAAAAGAAGTGGTAATGATGGGTGGAAGTGCAGGCCGTGGTAATAAAGGAGTTATGTCAGAATATAATGTTGGCGTTGATCCAGAAGCTGCTCATATCTTATTCCACAGCGGACTTAACATTACGATGGTTGGACTTGATGTGGGTATGAAAGCCTTAGTTCTTCCTGAAGATAGTGAAGAGATTAAAACAATGAATAAAACAGGTGAAATGGCATATAGCTTATTTAAAAAATACCGTGGTGGTAGTTTTAATACTGGTCTAAAAATGTACGATAGTACAGCAATTGCGTATTTACTTGCTCCTGAAATGTA
>CAJJLI010000068.1 GCA_905192625.1 uncultured Clostridium sp.
TAGGATTCGGTACATTTGAAGTTTCTGCAAGACCAGCAAGAACAGGTAGAAATCCACAGACTAAGGAAACTATCACAATTGCAGCTTCCAAGGCACCAAAGTTTAAAGCTGGTAAGGCATTAAAGGACGTTATTAATAAATAATAAATTGTTCTAGGTAAACATAAGAATCTAAAGCTGTTTTGAAGGTGTCTTCAGAACAGCTTTTTTCAAATTACAACAAACACCTTTTGGTGTAAAGTATTAAAGTGGAGTCCCTATGATTTATAAAGGCATTACGTGCCAAAAGTAATGATTAGAAAAATGTCGATGCATGGGTAGGCATATATGAAATTAGAAAGAAGGATTGTTATTATGAGGTTAGATAAATATTTAAAGGTATCTAGATTAATTAAGCGTAGAACAGTAGCGAATGAAGCTTGTGATGCTGGTAGGGTTTTAATTAATGATAAACCAGCCAAGGCATCTACAAATGTTAAGGTTGGAGATATTATAGAAATCGGATTTGGAAGTAAAGCGGTTCGAGTAGAAGTGCTTGATGTACAAGAAACAACAAGAAAAGACGATGCCAAAGAGCTCTATAAGTACTTATAAGAAGTTAATCATCATGTTTTATATTGCAATCGCATATATATAATTAATAGATATTAGATATAATGCGAGGGATTGATATGGAAGATAATAGAGCAGTAAAAAAACATGTTATGAATTTGTGTGATCGTAAGAGTGCAACACTTACTGGGGTTAAAGATGTAAAATCTTTTGATGATCGTGAAATTATACTTGAGACTGAATATGGTATTCTTATGATACGCGGTACAGAATTGCACATTGGCAGATTAACGTTGGAAAAAGGTGAAGTAGACATAACTGGAATTATGGATAGCTTCGTATACTCAGAACAAAAGGGATTTAATAAGTCAGGAGAATCAGTTCTTAAACGATTATTTAGATAACTCGGGGGTGTACGTAATGAATAGGGCTATCCTAGCAGAATTAAGTTTTTTTGTAACTTCATTTGCTTGGGGGGTATTATTGTTTTTTATATATGATTGCCTCCTTATTTTTCGTAATATTATAAAGCATAGTCGATTCGTAACGGCAATAGAAGATTTCGTCTTTTGGATTGTTTCTGGTGTACTGATTTTTCAGATGATGTACACGAAAAACCACGGCACAATACGATGGTATTTTATTATAGGACTGGCACTAGGAATGATTTTTTATCGTAATGCCATCAGTAATGTGTTTGTTAAATTACTTACGAATGTACTAAAAAAAATTATAGCAATTATTAAAAGGGTGTTTTTTATTATAACAATGCCTTTTCGTATAATATTTAAACATATTCAGAAGTTCCTACGTTTTATTGCAAAAAAATGCATGGGGCGAACTCATACTTTCGTATTATTTGTGCAAAAACGATTGAAAAACCATACTGAAAAGGTTAAAATAAAACGTGAAGAGAAAAGAGCGAAAAAAATTATTGAAGAACCTGCTATAGCAGAGATACATAAAAGTCCTAAGGGGAGTTTTGAGTTAATACAAAGACCGGAAGAAGTACATAGTGAGGGGAAGGAAAATGAGAAAAGTAAGAAAAAGAAAAAAAAGAAGAACAGGCCTTAGACTCATTGCTGTTATGGTAATGTTTATATGTGGAATTGTAATATTTAGACGACAAGATTTAGAAAAAGAATATAACTCCAAAGCACTTAAGAGGGAAGCTTTGAATCGTCAAATTGAAAATGAAAATTCCATTGCGAATGAATTGCAGGAAAAAAAGGCATATATGCAAACGAAAAAGTTTGTAGAAGATGTTGCAAGAGAAGCACTTGGGCTTGTTTATGAGGATGAGGTTTTATTTCAAGAGGGTGAATAAAGGACAAGTAATTTACCAAGTATCCTAAGAATTTTACATATTTCATAAAAAATATGAATAATTTGAAAAATAGTGTTGACAATACTATAAAAACCATATATAATGTGCATTGTCACTTCGGCGAAGTAGCTCAGTTGGCTAGAGCACACGGTTCATACCCGTGGTGTCGAGGGTTCAAATCCCCCCTTCGCTATTTGATTTTAAGAGGCTGTTAAGCCTCTTTTTTTAATTTCTTAAATAAAATGAGTTCCCTTCATTCGAGTTCTAACCGTCTCTTAAGGAGATATTGTCAAAAACTTTTTTAATTCTAAGACTTTCATATGACAAATATTTTACTACCCCACATATATAATGCAAAATTACACGGCTTAGGCATAAAGGCATAAGTAAGATTAAGTAGAAAGGCTTGGTGGGTGAGATGGTAAATACTATGATTGGGATAACCATTTTTATAGTACTTGTTTTTGTGTTAACCATAATTAAAAATTGGATACATAGGGATGGAGCAAATGCAAGTAGTGGTAGTTATGTAAAGGAAGAATTGGAAAACACGGCAAGGAAACGCTTGGAGAGTCTGTCGGGATCGTTTAATAAGTTGGCACTTAGTTTTGATCAACTTACAGTTCCAAAAACATCCTTGGATGGGGAAGATATGAATATAGTTTTTGAAGGTATATCTGGTCATTTGTGTGGAAATTGCAATAAGTGTAGATTGTGTTGGGACAAGCATTTTGAAGAAAGTTATAATGCTACCTGTACATTATTAGATAAAGCGAAAGTACAAGGTATGGTAACATTAAAAGATTTACCAGAGCATTTTATTGACCATTGCATTCATTCCGAAGCGTTTGTCACAGAAACTAATCGTAATCTGATGCTTGCCAAGATGAAACTATCTTGGCACAACCGATTGGTTGAAAGCAGGGAAGCCGTTGCAGGACAATTAGAAGAAGTGGCAAGAATTATGAAAGACTTTTCTAATAATATTTGTAGTACTGGTGAAATTATCGAATTGCAGAAACGGAAAATTAACGCAAAGTTACGTTCGCATCGAGTAAAAGTGCAAAGGGTTATGATGTTTGAACGTGAGAATAGAGGATTGGAGTTACATCTTCGTGCTAAGTGTAAAAATGGACGCTGTTTGACAACCAAGGAAGTGGCTATATTAATTGGACAAGCTCTTAATAAAAAGTTTATACCAAGGGAAGGGTCGCGTAATGTCATAGGCAGGGAGTATGCAGACTATGTATTCTGTGAAGACGCAAATTTTAAAGTACTTACTGGTGTTGCAAGAGCATCCAAAGTCAAAGGTGAATTATCTGGTGATAATTTTTCGTTTTTATATCCAGATAGCTCCGATGTAGTTATGATGTTATCCGATGGGATGGGCACAGGTGCAGATGCTTCTAAAGAAAGTGAAATGGTCATAGAATTATTAGAGCAATTTTTAGAGGCAGGGTTTCAAGAGGAGCCAGCGGTGAAACTAATTAACTCTGTGCTTGTGTTAAAGTCAGAGCATACTTTATTTTCAACGGTTGATTTATGTGTAATAAATTTGTGCGCAGGAACTTGTGAATTTGTAAAAGTAGGCGCAGCAACAACATTTATTAAGAGAAATAATTGGGTAGAGACCATTAGCTCTACAACAATGCCAGCTGGTATGATCAATCGAATTGAGCTAGAGCGTAAATGCAAAAAGCTCTATGATGGCGATTTTGTAATCATGGTATCGGATGGAGTATTGGACTGCATAAAAGAGGAAGATAAAGAAGAATTTTTACAAAAAGTCATTATGAACATTGCATCAAAAAGTCCTCAAGAGGTAGCAAATGCTATCTTAACAGCGGCTTTAATGCAACAATCTTATGAACCAGTGGATGATATGACAGTGCTGGTTTGTGGGTTATGGGAAAAATAATAGAATAATTCTATTTTCGATGGGAATACTTGCTATTTACAGGTCTTCGTTGTAGAATACTTGTGTAAAAGAAGTTGAATATTTCTAATCTACGTTAAGAAAGGCGAACGTGATTTATGGTTACAAAAGTAAAGAAGTATATCGAGCAATTGAAATTATTAAGCAAAAATGATCGTGTTGTTATCGGGGTATCTGGTGGCGCAGATTCTATGTGCTTGCTATCTGTACTGTTATCTTTAAAAGATGTATACAATCTGACACTTTTTGTTGTTCATATAAATCATAATATTCGTGGAGTAGAAGCAAAAGAAGATGAAGAATTTGTTGTTTCGTATTGTAAGGACAACGGTATTTATGTTACTGTTGTTAGTGAAGATGTAAAAATGCTTGCACAAAAGCATGGTTGGTCGGAAGAAGAAGCAGGTAGAAATGTTAGATATGATGCATTTTACAAAGAGTGTGCTAAAAATAATTGTAATAAAATTGCCATAGCGCATAATAAGAATGATAATGCGGAGACTATATTGTTTCATTTATTGCGTGGTAGTGGAATGGATGGGATGCGAGGGATTTTGCCGCAACGAGAAAAAATCATACGTCCGTTACTTAATACAAGCAGACAAGAAATAGAAACATATATGAAAGAGAAGCAAGTTCCGTATCGTGTGGATGCAACCAACTTTTTAGAGGATTATACGAGAAATAAAATTAGGCTTACGATGCTGCCATTTGCGGAGAGAGAAATCAATTCAAAGGCAATGGAACATATTGTTTCGATGGCGGAACAATTAACGGAAGTTGCAGACTATATAGACAAGGTTACGAGCTTACATTATAACGAACTAGTCTGTGAAACGGAGGAAGGCATTGAGGTTAATGTTGACAAATTTTTGTCTCTAGATCTTGTAATACAAAAAAGTTTAATAAGAAAAGTTATTTTTTTATGGATAAAGCAGTTAAAAGATATTCAAGAAGGGCATATTATGGATATCATTGCTTTAACTAAGAAACAAGTAGGTAAGTATATTCATTTACCATATGGCATCCTTGTAAGAAAGACTTATCATAGTATTGTGTTTTCTAAAGAGATTAATGAACAAAGTCAATTAGATACGGATTTGCAACCTTTGAATTGCAACGTACAGATTCCAGGAAAATATACCTTTGAATCCTATGGCTTTACGATTTCTTTTGAACTCTTAGAATATAAAAAAACCATGAGAATTCCGAAAAACGGCTATACGAAATGGTTTGACTATGATAAAATAAAGACTGCTGTTGTTATACGAACGAGACAGATTGGTGACTATCTGCAAATTGGTAAGCAGGGAGGGAATAAATCACTAAAATCCGCTTTTGTTGACAACAAAATTCCGAGTGAGTTAAGAGACAAAATTCCACTTGTATGTGATGGAAATCATGTACTATGGATTTTAGGAGGCAGAACCTCGGAAGGTTACCGTATCGATGAAGAGACAAAGACTATACTTGTTGCTATGGTAGAGAAAATGAATACCGATTACGGTAGATTAGATTTTAAGGAATAAAGAAAGAGGTGCAGTACGTTGGCAGAAAACATTAAGGTACTAATATCGGAGGAAGAGATAGACGCTAGGATTAAGCATTTGGGGGAAGAAATTAGCAAAGCATATGCTGGTAAAGAAATACATTTAATTTGTATTTTAAAGGGCGGCGCATTCTTCATGACAGAATTGTCAAAGCATATTACAGTTCCAGTTTCCATAGACTTTATGTCAGTTAGTAGTTATGGAGACTCAACCGTAAGTTCTGGTAGAGTTAAGATAGTGAAAGATTTAGATGAATCTATCCAGGGTAAGGATGTTTTAGTTGTTGAAGATATTATTGATTCTGGAAGAACATTGTCTTATCTTATGGATTTATTAAAGAATCGTCTTCCAGCTAGCATTAAGATTTGTACGTTGTTAGATAAACCAGAGCGTAGAGAAGTTGAAGTAGAGGTTGAATATAGTGGATTTAAAATCCCAGACGAATTTGTTGTAGGATATGGATTAGACTATATGCAAAAATACAGAAATCTTCCATATGTAGGTGTAGTGGAACAGTAAAAATAAAGGAGGCTACGTATTGAAAAAGTCGATGAGGGGATACGGTTTTTACGCCGTTATCCTATTGATAATAATGGCGGCCGTTTACCTGTCAGAAGGCTTAAGTAACGGTAGTTCTAAGAATTTTGGTCAAACTGAGTTTATTCAAAGTTTAGAAAACGAAAATGTAAAATCCGTTCAAATCTATCAAAATGAAGAAGTTCCAACAGGGCGGATTAAAGTTGAATTAAATGATGGAAATATTTATACATTTAATTCAACCGACGTGAATGAACAAAGAAATCAAGCGATGGAAGAGGGAATTACCCCAATTGTCCATGATATCGAGAAACCAAGCTGGTTCTTAACGAGTGTATTACCATATTTACTTGGGTTTGTTGTAATAATTTTAATGTTTTCATTTCTTACAAGTCAAATGAGTGGCGGTGGCGGCGGAAACAGCAAAGTAATGAACTTTGGTAAAAGCCGTGCTAAGATGACGACGGATGAGCACAACAAAACAACCTTTAAGAATGTTGCGGGCTTACAAGAAGAAAAAGAAGAATTAAAAGAAATTGTTGATTTTTTAAAGGCACCAAAAAAATATATTCAAGTTGGAGCTAGAATTCCAAAGGGTGTTTTACTTGAGGGTCCTCCTGGAACTGGTAAAACATTAATAGCCAAAGCAGTTGCTGGAGAAGCAGGAGTTCCATTTTTCTCAATATCAGGATCTGACTTTGTTGAAATGTTTGTCGGTGTCGGAGCATCTCGTGTAAGAGATTTGTTCGCAGAAGCTAAAAAGAATTCACCATGTATTATTTTTATTGATGAAATTGACGCTGTAGCCAGAAGAAGAGGAACTGGTATGGGTGGCGGTCACGATGAAAGAGAACAAACACTAAATCAGCTATTGGTTGAAATGGATGGTTTTGGTGCAAATGAAGGAATCATTGTTATGGCAGCAACCAACCGTGTTGATATTTTAGATCCAGCAATTCTACGCCCAGGTCGTTTTGACCGTAAAGTTATGGTTGGTAGACCAGACGTTAGAGGTAGAGAAGAAATCTTAAATGTTCATGCCAAAGGCAAGCCACTCGCAGAAGATGTGGATTTAAAACAAGTGGCTCAAACAACGGCTGGATTTACTGGAGCAGATCTTGAAAATTTATTAAATGAAGCAGCAATTGCAGCAGCAAAAGATAATCGTAGCTATATTGTAGCAGAAGATATTAAAAAGTCATTTATCAAAGTTGGTATTGGAACAGAAAAGAAGAGCCGTGTTATTTCAGACAAAGAAAAGAAAATTACGGCATATCATGAGGCAGGTCACGCGATCTTGTTCCATAAGCTTCCTGACGTAGGACCAGTTTATACTGTTTCTATTATTCCAACAGGGAATGGGGCAGCAGGTTATACTATGCCATTACCTGAAAAGGATGAGATGTTTAATACCAAGGGAAGAATGCGTCAAGATATCATTGTTAGTTTAGGTGGAAGAATTGCAGAGGAACTAATTTTTGATGATATTACAACGGGTGCGTCTCAAGATATTAAAGTGGCAACAAAAACAGCTCGTAGTATGGTGACTCGCTATGGATTTACAGATACTATAGGTATGGTTAATTATGAAAATGATGATGATGAAGTATTCATTGGAAGAGACCTTGCTCATACAAGAAGTTATAGCGAGACGATAGCAAGTAAAATCGATGAAGAAGTTAGAAAAATTATCGATGATTGTTATAGTGAAGCTAAAAAAATTCTTGTTGACCATATGGATATCTTGCATAATTGTGCAGATCTTCTGATTGAAAAAGAAAGAATCACTCGTGAAGAGTTTGAAGCATTGTTTCACGATGAGGAACCTACGGAATCATTGACAATAGAAATTTAAGGTATTACTTAGCGGTTAAGTTGAATTGTAGATGATATAAAAAAGTGATTCAAAAGCATTAAAAATTAGATGAGATTACAACAAAGCTTTTTTATGGCTAAATTATCCATCGTGAAAAGACACAAAAAAGAATATAAATTAATTTAATGTTTGTGCACACTTATAAGTACATCAATGTTATAATAATAAACGTAAACCCCAATACATTATATAGTTTTTGCTACACCCCATAAGTAACAAAAATACCTTCTCCGAAAAAGGACAGCACCCGTAAAGCTGTCCTTTTTTATGTGTGTGCCAGGCATGGCACTAATCTAGCTAGTGAAAGTCTAGCCACGGGTATT
>CAJJLI010000069.1 GCA_905192625.1 uncultured Clostridium sp.
GAAGAGTCAATCGAACTACTTCAGTTGGAGCTAAACGAAAAAGAAGATTCGATGAAAACACTTCGCATGGAAGTGAAAGAGAAGGAAGATACAATTGAATTACTGCAGCTAGAGTTAAATGAAAAAGAAGAATCAATCAAAGACAATAAGGAAGTCATTGAGAGTCTGGAACTTAAATTAAATGAAAAAGATGGTCAGATTAAAGTCAATCAGGAAGAACTCAATGATAAAGAAGATCAAATACAAAGTTTAAAAAATTCGCTTAATGAAAAAGAAGGTTTGATCGAAGCGCTTCATTCAGATGTAAGAGAGAAAGAAGAAACAAATGAGATATTACAGCAGTATCTTGATGAAAGAGAAGAAAGTGTAGAGAAGCTAACAAATCATTTACAAGAGAAAGAAAGCCAGATTAAAGATCTTGAAAACAATGTGAATGAACAAGGAAATGAAATTTTAAGTTTAAGCAATGTCATGAAAGAAAGAGAAAGTGAAATTGAAAAACTTCAAAATGTCATTGATGATAACGAGAATAACCTTGAAGAATATAAAAAAATAGTAGATGAGAAAGAGCATTTTATAGCAAATCTTCAATCTGAACTAAAAGAAAATGAAGAAGTTAAAGAACTTCTTGAAATTGAATTAAATGAAAAGGATGATTTGATTAAAAATCACCAAGGAGAGTTGAAGGAAAAAGAAGACCTAATTGAAACTCTAAAAAATGAACTTTACAAAAGTAAAAGTTTAAATGAAACTCTTCAAAATGAGCTCAACGAAAGAGATAATTTAATTGAGCTACTTCACCTAGATGCAAAAGAAAAAGAAGAAACATTAGAAGACATTCAGTTAGAAGCGAAAGAAAAAGAAGTTTTGATGGAAGCTCTTCAGTTGGAAGTGAAAGAAAAAGAAGTTTCGATGGAAGCTCTTCAGCAGGAAGTGAAAGAAAAAGAAGTTTCGATGGAAGCTCTTCAGTTGGAACTAAAAGAAAAAGAAGAATCTTTGAAAATTCTTGATTCGGATGTAAGAGAAAAAGAAGAAATGAACGAAATCTTACAGCAGTATCTAGATGAAAAAGAAGAGAGTATGGAGAAGCTAACAAATCATTTACAAGAAAAAGAAGTGCTGATTAAAGAGCTTGAGATTAATATAAATGAACAAGGAAATGAAATTCTAAGTTTACACAATGTCATGAAAGAAAGAGAAAGCGAGATTGTAGACCTTCAAAGATCTGTAGAAGAAAAAGAAAACAACCTCGAACAGCTCCATAAAATAGTGGAAGAAAAAGTAAATAATCTTGAGGTACTTAAAAAATCAGTAGAGGAAAAAGAAAACAACCTTGAAGAACTACAAAAATTAGTAGAAGAAAAAGAAAATAACTTAGAAGAACTCCAAAGTTTAGTAGAAGAAAAAGATAGCAAGCTTGAAGATTCACAAAAATTAATTGATGAAAAAGAACATTTGCTAGACGTACTTCAATCAGAAATAAAAGAGTATGAAGAAGTCATTGAAAATCTTGAAATTGAGTTAAATGAAAAAGATAGTTCAATTGAAACGCTTCGTTTCGAGCTGAAAGAAAACGAAATATTAAATGAAAGATTACAGCAATACTTAAGTGATAAGGATGAGGGCATAGAGGAACTAACAAACCGTCTAAACAATAAGGAAAATATAATCGAAACACTTCAAAGCAACTTGAGCGAACGTGAGCATAAACTAGTGAATCTCCAAGATGCGATAATAGAGAAAGAAGAAGCGATTGAAGAGATTACCATTGATTTAGAGGAGAGAGAAAGTACAATAACTAAACTTCAAAAATTGATTGAAGAGAATACGGCTGCAAATCATGAACTTCAAAAAATAATAGAAGAGAAGTTAGATGATAATAAAGAACTTCAAAAATCAATGGAAGAAAAGATATCTGAAAATCAAGAGCTACAAAAAGAGATTGAAGAAAAGACAGGTTTTATTGTACGCCTTCAAAATGAAAATGATACAAAAGAGAGTTTAGTAGATGCCCTTCAAAAAGAAATCGTTGAAAAAGAAAATTCAGTTGAGAAATTAGAAGAAAACTTGGTTGATAAACAAAATATTATAGAAGAATTAAAAGTTGATATTGATAACAAATCAAAAACTTTAGAAAGCGTAACTTTAAGTTTAAGCACAACCGAAGAGACAATGAAGAATCTTGAACAAGTGATGAATGAAGAGAGAAATAAAAAGGCTGAAGCTGAACAAAAACTTGAAGATTTAACTGCTTTACTAGAGAGACAAAAGGAAGAAAATGATGAGAAAGAATCATTATTAGCTAGTAGAAAATCTCAAATTCATCAGTTAGAACAAAAGTTGAGTAAATTAAATAAAGATCAAATAAATTATAGCAACGAGTTAAAGGAGCAGGAGATTAAATTAGAAGAAGTTACAAATAGTAGAAATGAACTTCAACAGCAACTTGATTCCTTGAATAAACAGGTTATCTCTCTTAAAGAGGATAAGGAAAATTCAGAAGAAAAATACTTGCAAATCCAAACTGAAATGGGTGAAAAGGTTGAGTTAATTTCGTCCTTACAAACTACAATTGCTAAGCAGTTCCAAAAAGTTGACGAGCAAGGAAAAACAATAGCACAATTACAAGATAAGCTTGTTGCGCTTTCCTTCCAATCAAAAGAATTTATACAGAAAAACGACCAGTTAGAATCAAAGTACAATCGCTTGTTTAGTACAATGGAAGAAAAAGATGTAAAGTTAAAGTCTGTTCAAGATGCACTAAACAAAAAGATTGAGGAGATTAATTGTTTAGAAAAAAGACTTGAAGACTTAGAAAATCAAACGAAAAATCCACCGTTTAATCAAGCAGATCTAGAGAGTCATTTAGAAGCAGAATTGGAGCAAAAAAATAAAGCAATCGATGAATATGAAACAAGAATTCTGGAATTAATGATTGAATTAGATCAGTTAAAAAACAAGTAAAGATTCAGCTTTAATATTGGTACAATTAATAAGCTGCTTATAAATTGGGCAGTCGTAAAATAGGGTGTAACAAATCTATTTTACGACTGCTTTTTTTGTAGCTTTTTGGTTGGACTATGATATAATTTTTGTAAAGTAATTTTTTTACATAGAAACAAGACAAACGAAAGTCTTATTTGAGAAGATAATCTATGGTTGTCAGGAATCAGATATTTCAATTTGAGAGGATTTTCTGTGTAAAACGCAGTTACTGTAGGATGTACAAGGGAAGAAGCATAAGATAAGAAATCACTAAAGGCGAAATACAAAAGCAGAAATACAAAAGCAGAATTACAGAAGAATAAATACAAAAGAATAAATAAAAGAATAATTAGATAAGAAGAATAAGAAAAAGAAAGGGTTTATGTCAGAGCATTCATAATGCATTAAGGCATAAGATGGTTGAAAAATGAATGAAGAGGTGATTACAAGGGCGAGTGAGATTATTCAAAAAAATACTGTAGCGGAATATGCCAAATCATTCATGATGTCCAAGATGTAAACAAGAAAATTTAAATCGCTACGAGAGATATATAAATCTATACTTAAGAATCATTTACTAGAAATATGTACAGAAAGACACGTATAAAATTGTTGAAAAATATGTACGAGAATAATGCCAGAAATGGATTTTAGAAAACACAAGAATTCAAGTACAGTGAAAGAATTGATGATTAAGTTTATTAGATAGTTAATATCAGAGTAGGGGTGTATAGTAGTGAAAAATAAGTATATAAAATTAAGAAAAATCATAATTGTAGCAATGATAGCCTGTTTTTTAAGTTTTACATTCATAGGTTGTAAAAGTCAAACGACTGATTCTGACAGTGCAGAGTCTGAGAACAACCAAGAGAATAGGGAAGAGAACACTCAAGAAAAAAACCAGGAGGGTATAAAGTACAACGTTGATAATATATTAGCTAAAATGACGATAGAGCAAAAGGTAGCGCAGATATTACAAGGGGCAATGTATCATGTTACAGAGGAGGAAATGCAAGAATATAATTTTGGTTCTATTTTAAGTAATTATGAAGGAATGGATAACTCTGCAAAGGGATGGAAAAACCTTGTATTAGGATATCAAAAGGCTGCCTTAGGGGGAAATAATGTAATTCCATATCTTTATGGGACGGATGCCGTTCATGGGAACCAAGCGGCAGCGGGTGCAGTTATATTTCCACATAATATCGGAATCGGTGCTGCAAACGATGAAGAGTTAACCTATCAGATGGGGAAAATTGTAGCTGAGGAAATGAAGATAACAGGTATGCTATGGAATTTTGCGCCTTGCCTTGCAGCAGCGAAGGATCCTCGTTGGGGAAGAACTTATGAAAGCTATTCCTCGGACTATGAGCTTGTTGCAAAATTAGGTTCGGCCTTTGTAAAAGGACAACTAGAAAATGGTGTTATACCTTGTGCAAAGCATTTTATGGCAGATGGAAACGCTGAATATAATACTGGTGAAGGTGATTTTCTGATCGATAGAGGAGATGCTACTCTTTCTGAAAATGAAATAAAAGAGTTATTAAACATGTATCAAAAAGTTATTGATGCAGGAGTACCAACTGTCATGTTAAATCACGGAAGTATTAATGGAGTGAAATTGCATCAACACAAACAATTGATCACAGACGAACTAAAGGGCAAGATGGGATTTCAAGGGTTTGTAGTGAGTGACTGGGAATCCATACATAATATCGAAGGTACATCTTTAAAAGAAAAGGTAATTACGGCTATCAATGCAGGAATTGACATGTTAATGGAACCGCAATATTACCTAGATTGTTATCAATATATCGTGGAAGCAGTGAGTGAGGGTCGAATAGCAACAGAGAGAATTGATGATGCAGTGAAAAGAATCATTACGGTAAAACTTAACCTTGGAATTTTTTCTGACCCGATGCAAGAAAACCTTACCATGAATATCAAAGAGCTAGGTGAGAGTGGGAGCCGTGATATTGCAAGGCAGCTAGTGGAAAAGAGTCTTGTGCTACTTAAAAATGATAACACTATTCTACCATTAAAAAGTGGTCAGAAAATATTTGTTACAGGACCTGCAGCAAACGATAGTGGTGTACAATGTGGTGGTTGGACAGTTACTTGGCAAGGAAAACAAGATTCAAATAATGAGAGATATGTAAAAGGAAGTACGAGCATTTTAGATGGATTACAAGAAGTAGCAAAAGAATATGATTTCGAAATCATTACGAATGAAAAAGAAGCAGCAGATGCAGATCTAACGATACTATGTGTTGGTGAAAAACCATATGCTGAATGGGAAGGAGATTCAAGGGATCTTAGTTTAACTGGTTCCTTAGGTCTTGTTAAAAATGAAGAATCGATTCAATTTGCTAAATCCTTAAAAAAACCGTCTATAACATTAATTGTAGCAGGTAGAAATGTTATGATCAATGATTATCTTAAAGATTGGGATGCAATCGTTATGTGTTATTTGCCGGGTAGTGAAGGGGATGGTGTTGCTAATGTGTTAGTTGGAAATGCACCGTTTGTGGGAAAGCTTCCGATGCCTTGGTATCCGTCTGTAGATGATATTGGAACCAATAACTTTTTATATCCGATGGGTTATGGTATGGAAGGCGAAACCTAGCTATAAATTAGATAAAACGCTAGTAAGAAAAATCAGTATTTATGAAAGAACTCTTAATATTAAATCTATAAGAACATAAGATACTTATTCGGGAGGATACTATGGTAAAGAAGTTTCTAAAATATTTTATTTTATTTGCAATTGGGGGCATAACGTATACTATAATTGAAATTACATCACGGGGATTTAGCCATTGGAGTATGGCGATTGTAGGAGGAATTGCATTTCTAGCTTGTGGTTTAATTAATGAAATACTGAAATGGGAGACACCATTATGGAAGCAAGCAATTATTGGTGGAGGATTAATAACTGCGCTTGAATTTGTAGCGGGCATTTTTCTTAACCTTATTTTAAAATGGGATATATGGGATTATTCACACTTTAAGATACAATTTCTGGGTCAAATATGTCTGAAATATTCAATCATATGGATTTTTCTCGCGGTAGTAGCAATTATTGTAGATGATTATTTACGGTTTTGGTTATTTGATGAAGAAAAACCAAGGTATCGATTCATATAAAAAAGGGTAAGCAAATGATGGGATAGTTCATTTTGCTTACTCTTTTTACAAACATAAATAGTAGGGGTATTTGGTATATTATTTTTAGTATTTTTTATTAATCGTAGTGGAATATTCAAAATGACTGACCTATTTCACTTTTGATAAAAAAGTTATTTAATAAATCCTTCATTTATTATATTATGAATTGTTTCTGTAGGAACGACAAATTCTACCATTCCCATATAACCTGGGGCTACTTCATATTTATCAAAGACTAGAACTAGCTTACCATCTTCATTAATATAGAAATTTTGGTTTTCTTTAATCGATGTAAAATTATCAGATACTATTTCAGTATCGATTAAGTAGCTTACATCTTTATCCTCGTTCATTTGATCACGCATTTGTTCTTTAATATTATCGCTAATTACTTTAATGTAGTTAGAGTCTTTTTGAAATAAATCACTTAACTCAATTACTTTTCCAGTAGATTTATCAATGTGATAAATTTTAGAAAAGGAATCAGAACTTCCTACTACAATATCAGTATCAATTCTTAGAGAAAACAACTTATCGTTATCTGTTAATACCTTATAACTTGTGTTTAGATCTTCTTTGCCATATGTGCCATATGTAGCAAGATCTTTTTCAAACATTGCAATAATTTCATTTGTGTATTCTTCAACACTAGCATTTAATTGATTGGTTGCATCATCTAAAGTACTATTTCCATCCAAAGTTACGTTTGGTACATCAACTTTTGCTTCCATATCACCTTGTTTGTTTTCATAGGTTCGGAAGGTAACGACCTTAGCGATGTCACCGATAACTGGTATACGGTTCATTGCATTAGCAATTGTGGCATCTGCATTTGCTAATACAGTAATACTAAGCATTGCAGCAACTGCTGTACCAGCTGTTCCCTTCATAAATTTAAATATTATGTTTTTAGATTTATTCATAGATGTTTCCTCCTTCGCTTTTTTAATAGATTCTTCTACTCTTTGTCTTAAGTTTTCAGGGATAGCAATATTGTTGTAATCTGTGTGAATGTCATCTAATTTTTTACTTTTCATCAACAACGTTCTCCTTCCATTAGTTCAATTTTTAATTTCCGTAAGCTCCGATACAACATTGATTTTATTGTATTTAAATTTACATCTAGAATATCTGCTATTTCATTTAGCTTCTTATCTTCAAAAAAACGAAGTATAATTACAGATTTTTCTTTTGGATCAAGTACATTTAACGCATCTATGGTATCGAAATCCTTATGATGATCCTCGGTTATTGCGTCGTAACATTCTTCAAAAGGTATTAATTTTTTTTGCTTACGCAAATAATCCAAGGAAGAATTAATGACGATACGCCAAATCCAGGTTTTAATATAGGCTTCATTCTTCACTTTGTCTGCATTTTTAATCGCTTTATAAACACTGTCTTGGACGATATCCATAGCATCATTTTCGTTGCGAACATAAGTAAAAGCTAAATGATATAATGATTCATATGAGTTTAATATTTCTTCTTCGACCAGATTACTTATGTTACCCTTATTCATTCAATGCTCTTCCTCCTTTCCTTTTCTATAAATTAGACGTGCCACATATAAAAAAAGTTGCTTGATAATAAAAAAAGTTTAAAAAAATTTTATAAGTTTATTATTTCATAGAATCCATATAAAAACCGACTTTATTATAAAATTACTTAGCCACCGATTTAAACAAGAACGTCTATAGTATAGGGGATAATACTAAGCTCTATTTTATATTTTTAATCTTTTGTGGAAAAAAATAGGTGGATGCGTTAAAATGTAAATATTGTGTTTCGTATTATATTTTTAGCTTTAAAAGTAAAAGTATTATGGATATTGTAAAACCATTGATAGGATAGAAGGAAAGTGGGGATATCTAATGAGAAGAAGAGATAGAGAAATTAATGAATTTGACAGTATTATAGAAATAATAAAAAAATGTGA
>CAJJLI010000070.1 GCA_905192625.1 uncultured Clostridium sp.
ACATTCTTTAATACCACTATCGGAAAAGATTTCAATAAATTTGAATGAATCAGTCTGAATCAGGGAAATTATCACTTCACATTATACTAATGTCTGGGTTTGATCGCTTTTTAAATCATATCCAGCCATATATGCACAACAAGCTATCATACGCATCTGCACATATAATACATTTGCAATATTGACAGTATCCAATAAGCATTCAAATGTAAAAGAATATATCCCTAAATTTCTCTAGGTTATGAAGCTTTATCCCATTATACAATTGCCACTTATCTCTCCTAAAATGTTAAAATAAAGAGTGTTACAAAACTTATTTTACGAATATAGAAATATAGAATAGAGAGAATTATATGGCATACCCTCAATTTATTGATAACTCAAGAAAAAAACTTTCTGATGTATTAAATGATATCGCACCAAATTATACTGTACTTCGAATAGCAACTGGATATTGGGATCTAGCTGGTACCATTGAATTAATTGACGATTTTGAGCAATATTCGAAAATTCAATTATTGATCGGTAAAGAGCCTATTGCTCACAGGCTGCAAACACAATATAACATTGATATAAATGCCCCTGAGAACCTATTCCCAGAAGCTGATATTACTCATGATCTACAAGAATATGGAAAAGGAGGAGATAATACAGAAATACTCGAACAACTCCGCATGACCGCCAAAAAACTTGTAAATCTAATTGAAAATAACAAGCTTGAAGTAAAAATATATAGAGAACCTAGGCTTCATGCTAAAGCTTATATATTTGGAGAACTAGGAGATGCTGACTCAGTTGGTATTATTGGTTCTTCAAATTTTACAAAGGCAGGACTCACCTCCAATGCAGAGCTAAATTTTCTTACAGAAAACTACCAAATTGTTGAATTCAAACCAACCAGTGATAAACAACAAAATGGACATATCGTATGGTTTGATGAACTATGGAAAGATGCTGAAGATTGGACAGGGGAGTTCAGTAACATCATTGTGGATAGTCCGGTTGGAGATAAAACCTATGGTGCTTATGATGTTTATATCAAAACTCTTATGGAGGTCTTCCCAGAAGAACTACAACCTGTGGATCCTTTTGATAAAGATATTGAGGATATTCTTCATCCATTCCAAAATCAAAATGCACTTGATTTAAGACGGAAACTGTCACGTTATGGTGTTGCAATGCTTTCAGACTCTGTAGGTCTAGGAAAGACCATAACAGCTGCTGCTATTATTAAGCAATACATTGAAGATGGGAACGACAATATTTGTATAATACCTCCAGCATCACTTAAACAACAATGGATTGATGAGTTAGAAGGAGAAAGATGGAATCTTCGGGAGGGAAAAGATTTCAGATTGATCTCTCAACAAGATTCTGGAAAAATACAAGAACATATTGATTACTTTAAACATCATAAAAACTCTCGAAATACTATTGACTTATTCGTAGTTGATGAGGCTCACAATTTGAGAAATCAAGGGAGCACTCGCTATCAAAAGATTTTACAACTATTTCAAGAAAATCCTCAATCAAGAGTTCTTTTGCTTACTGCTACACCTATTAATAACTCTTTGATTGATTTTGCAAATCAAATACAACTAGGGGCAAAAGGTGATCTAGTTTCTATAAATGTCCCGTATAAAAGTAATAAAGGTAAAACTCTTGAATATATTGACTTCTTTGAAGCATTAAAGCGAATTCAATCAGAAGCAACTCGTGCAGAAAAGCGTGGAGAAGAATTTGATTGGGATTTCCATAAAAATACTATTATCGCCGGAATAAGGCATTATCTTGTTAGATCAACAAGACAAGGTGTTGTCAAAAATCAACAAATGAATTCTACAAATGGACGAAGTAATCCTTTCCCGACGTCAACAATTGAACAGTTCCCCTATACTTTTCTCAATGAGGATAACGAATATATCCAACAAGTCTTAGATGAAGTACAAGATACTACTTTCGAATCTCTTTCTCCTGTATCTCTAAACCTAAATTTAATTGGGGAATTAACACAACGTACTTCTCACCCACTTGATTTATATAAGGGAATTCACAAAGAGCAACAATCAGGAATTAATATTTCTGAAAAGTATGACCTATCAGTGAACTCAAATAGTGAAGCTATATTTTCTAATAAAGATGAAGTTTCAAATATTATCCCAACATTATTTAAAGTGATAAACTTCCTGGGATTTGTACCTTACAAACCCGATGCCTATTCTCATAATATTTACAATAAAACAATTAATGAAATTCGTGCATTGGATCTAAAAGGAAACGAGGCTTATCAATTAAGAACCCAACTTGCTGTTCACAATATGCTTCATGTTACTTGGCTAAAACGTTTGGAATCATCTACAGCCACCCTACTAAGATCTGTGCTGAATTATCAAGATAGAATTGCTTTGTTTGAAAAATGGTTGGATAGGGGATATATTGTTAGTCTGACTGATGCCGCAACTCTTGATAGTGAATATGGTGAAGATATTGATAAGGCTTTCGAAGATTATGATAAATACTTGTCAGATTTAGATGAGGCTATGTCTCAAGGTAACGAACAAGATATTAAAAAACGTGGTGTCGAAAGAAAAGAAGCTGATGAGAAACTGTTTAATATTCCTCAATTAAAAAAAGATCTCCAACGAGATAAAGAAATATGTAAGTTCTTAACTACTGTATTAACAAGATTAAGTAAAAAAGATCATGATAGAAAACTAAATGCATTTGCAGATAAAATAGTGGAACGATTGGAAGAAAATAAATATGGGAAAAAACTATTAGTTTTTAGTTTCTTTTCTGACACAATTGATTATCTGAAGGAACGTCTTCCACAAATACTGGAAAACAGGATTCCTAACTTCTCGAAACGTGCAGAGTTTATTTCAGGTAATAGTGGCTCTGTTGAAGAAATTACTAAACGCTTTTCTCCAATTAGTAAAAAAGCAAAAATTAAGAAACAGAGTGAACTCGATTTTCTATTTGCTACTGATGTACTTTCAGAAGGTCAAAACCTACAAGATGCTGGTTTCTTAGTAAATTATGATTTACATTGGAATCCTGTAAGAATGATTCAAAGAAATGGTAGAATTAATCGTTTAGGTTCAACTTATGAAAAAATACTAGTTGCAAATATGAAGCCTCATGAGGATTTAGAATTCTATCTTAAGTTAATTAGACGTCTAGAACACAAAATTGCAACAATCAACTTCACCGTTGGTAACGATCAAAGTATATTAGGTGAAAGTGAAAATCCAATAGAATTTCATGAAATATTGGAATCTGATAACATTTTTGATGATGATATCGACAAAGCTTCAAAAGCAATGGAACAATTTGAAAATACCGAAGATATATTGGATTGGGTTGATAATTATTCCACTGAATTACGGAAATTTATTGATGCTCACAAAGAAGATGGAGAAATTAAGAGGATTCAGAGTATTCCCGACGGAAAATGGAATTACCTCCCAAAATCAAATGAAAATTATGAGAATCCAGACAATGTCATCGGATTATATAGAGCAAAAGGGAAAACCTCTGCTACTGGTGCTATGATAAAAGATATTGGCTTTGTGAGTATTGAAAAAAGCTCAGAAAAGAGAGGACCATTCAGTCCTATTCAGGCAAAGTATATTCAAGAAAAGGATGCTTTGAAAAAAATTCAAACAACTCCAGAAGATAATGATCGTGTTATAGATAAAATATCAGTAAATAGATCGGAGTATATTAAAAAAGGCAGTACAGAAATCAGTGTACAATTTGAATCAGGTACGCCAGTTTATAGCATAAAACAGCAAGGTATGCGAGCTCTAGAAACTTTAAAAGGTTATTTTGATTCTAGCTATGATCTTGTAGGAATAATTGAAAAAGGAATACGTTATTCAAATGATAAACGAGTTTTTGAGCAAATTGTTAGAGAGGTTAATAAACAAAGTAGAGAAAATGGAAAATTAACACCACGAGTCATTAAGAATTTTGAGACCCTACTACATAAGCTTTTACAAGCTGAATCAGACGAAAAAAAAATAGAGAAAGTCGAAGGCGTATTATTTTATGCAAAACCATAATGGAATTAATATAATTGATAAATTAGTTAAACAACTTTCAAATGAAAAAGACGATTGGATGTCTCTCGCTATCGCAATCGACTTAGCTGATGAGATCATGAAATGGATTCTACCCAAAAAAGATAAGTGGATGAATATGTTGGAACGGGATAGCCAATATACTGGATCTCTTCCTTCCCCACTTCCAATGGATGTTTTTCATAACCAAAAACAAAGAACATGGTTTCATGAGCATCCAGAATCAAGTTCTGCACGAGCAGCTTTTCAACATTTTAAGCAAGATGACTGTGTAGTTGAAAGCAAGTTTTTCTGGTTCAGCGAAGGCGCAACCAAACAAAAAATTTCGGCTTCTACAGAATTCACATCTAATTGGGAGGATTCTGATCTAACAAGAATTCCAAGTAATAAAGTCGGAATCGACTTTTTCCTGACATCTAATGCTAATTCTCTCCTGATTGTACTTTCAAATAGAAAAAAACTTCGTGTCATGGAATTGCACGATCATTTGAGTAATACTCAAAAACAGATTTTTGAATATAATTTATTAAATGCAGCAGAATATGATAGTTTAAAAAATAATGATTATACTGAACCTCAACAAATTATTCATAGTAGACTATGGAATGCCTTGCAACTAAAAGAGGTTAATAAACAATTCTATTCAATCATTGCAAAATTCTTTGATGATCTTGTTAAGACAATAGGGAATCAAGGAAAGAACTCAGAGGATGCAAAACAATTTTCTTCTAGACTCCTAGGGAGAATGCTTTTTATCTGGTTCTTACGGAAAATGAATATCATTCATGAAGAATTCGGATATTTTGATCTAGATGATTTATCCGCTACTGAGTACTATGATAAGAAAATAAAGCTTCTATTTTTTAATACTTTGAATACTGATATTCCGAATAGAATACATTCAGACCACTTCACACCTTATTTAAATGGTGGTTTGTTTGAACCTAAAGATAATGACTTCGTTGACGAAATGATAAGTTTCCCAGAGAATTACTTTAAACAGTTGTTTGACAAATTCAGTGAGTTTAACTTTACTACTGATGAATCAAGTGCTGATTTTGAAATGATCGCTGTTGATCCTGAAATGTTAGGTCAAGTATTTGAAAATTTATTGGCTTCCCAAAATGAAGATACTGGACAAAGTGCACGGAAATCAAGTGGAGCATTCTATACACCGAGAGATATAGTAGCTTTTATCTGTAAAGAATCTTTAAGAGAGTATTTGTATAGCAAGGTGGAAAACAAAACCTTCCATCAAGGAATAGACCTACTAATTGACTATTCAGATGCCGAATTTCTAGCAAGAAAAAGCACTTCCGGAGCTGATTTATGGGGAATCAATAGTAAAACTGTAACACAAACAATTCTTGAAGCATTGGATAACTTTAAAGTTATAGATCCTGCTTGTGGTTCCGGTGCTTTCCCAATGGGTATGATTCAACTTCTTGTTAGATCTTATGAAAGATTACTAAAATCTTTTGATCCGTACGAACTTAAACTTTCGATTATTGAAAACAATATCTTCGGGGTGGATATTGAGCCAATGGCAATCGAAATTTCGAGATTAAGAGCTTGGCTTTCTGTCATTATTGATGAACCAGATAAAACCAATATTAAACCTCTACCAAATTTAGATTTTAAATTTGTTTGTGCAAATAGTTTAGTTTCTTTATCGAAAGATGATGAAACTATTTTTGACGATCAAGATTTAGATGTAAAACTTTCTGATATTCGTCAAAAATATTTTAATGCACGTGTAAAAAGTTCTAAAGACAATTGGCAAAGAAAATATTACGAGTTAACAACAGGAAAAATAGAACTTTGGGAATCCGTCCGTTCTGAGCAATTGAAGTCTTTTGATCCATTTATTGTAAAGAAACCAGCAAGCTTTTTTGATAGTTTCTTTATGTTTGGGGTTCATAAATTTGATGCGGTCATAGGAAATCCTCCATATGTTGGAACAAAAAAACGGAGTGCTAGTGATAAAAAAGCCTTAGAAAATGAATTTGGTTTTGCAGATGATCTTTATAACCATTTCTTCTTTAAAGGAATTAATTTGCTCAAAGAAGGAGGTAGTCTAGCATATATTACATCTAAAACTTTTTGGACAATTCAATCAAAGAAAAACCTAAGAGATTTATTACTTTCTAATACAGTAAATTATATTTTTGACACTGCAAATCCTTTTGAGTCTGCAATGGTTGATACTGCAATCACATCTGTTACGAAAAATCCACCTTATACTAATAACACTATCAAATTTTTAGACGGTAGTAAAAATTTAATGACCCCAGTATTGTTTGAAGTAGAACAGTCAACTTATATTAATACTCAAAATACTGTTATCTTTAAACCAACTAAACAAAATCTAAAAATTTATGAATTATATGGACAAAAGATTAAAGAACTAAATAATATGTGGTGGGATAAGATTTCCACCAGTAGAAAAATTGAACAGAATAAAAAAGAACTTAATGAATATCGAAGTAATTTAAAACCTGGAGATATCACTTTGTTAGGTTGCTTGACAGACGGAGGGGTTGGTTTACAAACCGGTAATAATGGTAATTATATCGCTGTGAGAAAATCAACTAAATGGGCTGAAAATATTTTGAAGACACGCCCTAAAAAATTAAAAAATGCAATAAGCAAATATAATATCCCAACTACCGACTTAAATGGTTTTTCGAATCCAGAACAATTATTGAATGAATTGGATGAATATCAAATTGCTGAGCTCTTTGATTCATTAAAAGAAAAGTATGGTAGAGATATTTTCGGACAAGGTTACCTTTACCGAATTATTAATGATAAAGATATTGTTGATGTTGATTCGTTGACCGAAGATGAGAAAACAAATGGAATTTCCACTGAAAAAAATCACTACGTCCCATATGACAAAGGTGATAAAGATGGAAATAGATGGTTCTTAGAGACACCATTTGCCATTGCTTGGTCAAAAGAAAACGTTAGCTACCTAAAAACTGATCCTCGAGCAAGATATCAAGGATATACTTACTTTTTTAAAGAAGGTTTTTGTTGGTCTGATATCAATACCACATATTTGAAATGTCGTGCAAAACAAAAAAGCATTAATGATGTTAAAAGTATGAGTTTATATGGATTATCTGATCAAGTACCAGAATATTATATTATAAGCATCATTAACTCAAAATTCATGAGCCAATACGTTGATGATTTTGTAAATAATACCCAAACGTTCCAAATAAATGATGCTCGTCAACTTCCGATAGTAGTACCTTCTCCAGCAAAACTTCAAGAATTACTTCCACTTTTCCAAAAAGCAGTTCTAATAAAGAAATCTGGAAATACTTCCCAAGAAGACAATACCAGAGCATTAGAACTAATCGAAGATAACATTGAAGATATTATTCGTGAAATATATCAAATGACTTAGGAAGAAAAAGAGAATGACAATATTTTTGTCATTCTCTTTTTTCTATAATTCATCAGCATTTAATAATTCAGTATATCTTTATAATGGGATAAACGAACCTACAATTTTTCCAATTATACGAGGATTTTCATTATAAGATATAAACTTATCCTTATAGGACTTATTAATGGAAACTAGACGTAGTCCCTCTTTTTCACGATAAACTTTCTTAATATAAGTTTGTTCATTATAGACTATTGCATAAACTGCACCATCATAATCAAATCCTGTCTCACGGATAAGAGCTACAGACCCATTTTGATATTTTGGTTCCATAGAATCTCCAGATACCCATGAAGCAAAATCATGAGCTAGTTCTTCATTGAAATAAACAGTATCATAATTTCGATCATCATAAACTGATGCTCCAATACCTGCAGACATTCTTTCGTAAACATGGTATTCGTAGAGGTTTTCTGAAAGTGATATCACTTGTTGTGTTTTTTCTTTTTGCACCAAGTCACGAGCATATTCTACTACTTGATTTTTACCTTTATTCGACAATGTATTATACAGACGAA
>CAJJLI010000071.1 GCA_905192625.1 uncultured Clostridium sp.
AAATGATATGCTAATTCTATATTTTACCATTCATGTTTTTTTGACATATTACTGCCATCTATTTACATTATACTTTATTTAAAAGGAGGATGCCTATAAAATGAATTATAAAAGTATAAAAATCAAAAATACTATCTTACCATTTTGTTTCTTAATATGTAGTTTTCTATATTATTTCGTTTTTATGCCCTCTCCTCATATAAGCTCTTACCCAAATCAACCATCCAATGAAGTTATTGTTCTATTTGATCCTAGCGTTGATGTTTCAATGCAACTTGAAATTTTATCTCAGTACGATAGCAACCTAACACTTTTAGAACAGATAGACAATTACGTACTTTGTAAATATCCCAATTCACAGAATATATCCAACTTCATACACAAACTAAATAAAAATCCGAATATCTTAATTGCAGAAGCAAATTCAGAACTATTACTAAATAAAATAACAGATGATCCTTATTCAGAATCTCAGTGGCCGCTAAAAAATGATGGGTTTTATTATCAAATTACAGACTCAAACAAAACCCTAAAAAGTTCTACAACAAATATTGATCTAAACATTCCAAAGGCATGGGCAGTGACCGCTTCCAAAGAAACAAGCAATAAAGAAATCATTATCGCAATTTTAGATACTGGAGTAGATATTAATCACCCTGACTTAATTGGTCGTATTTGGACAAATCCTTTTGAAATACCTGGGGATGGAATTGACAACGATAAGAATGGTTACATTGATGATACGGTTGGTTGGGATTTTTATAATAACGATCGCACCGTTTGCCACTATCAATATGATTCTTCAAAGAATGCAGAACTAGCTTCTAGTGTAGATAATGATAATCACGGCACCCATATTGCAGGAATCATAGCTGCAAATGCAAATAATAAGATAGGAATTGCAGGTGTCGCATCCAATATAAATGTTAAGATAATGCCTCTTAAGATACACGGCGGAATCAATGGCAAAGGCACAATAGCAAATGCTATTAAAGCAATCAAATACGCGACCATGATGGGAGCGGACATATGTAACATGAGTTGGGGTTCAACAAATTACAGCGAGGCATTAAAAACAGCTATGAAAGAATCCACAATGCTATTTGTAACTGCGGCTGGCAATACAGGGACAGACAATGATATTACACCTCTATATCCTGCTAACTATGAATTAGATAACCAAATATCAGTCTCCTTCATTGATGGAGATGGGCGATTAACTCCTGATTCCAATTATGGTTTAAACACAGTTGATATCGTTGCACCTGGAACAAATATCATTAGCACAATCGTTGGTAGCTATGCAACCATGAGCGGATCATCGATGGCTGCTCCTCATGTTAGTGCAATTGCTGCTATGCTATACTCCTATGGTAATAATGTTATCGCATCCAATGTAAAAAATATAATTACAAATAACATAAAACCTATCAATGGTTTAGAAAATGTAATAAAATACCCTGGAATTCCAAATGCTGCTGCCATAGTTGCATCAGCCGATGAGTTGCTCACCGATATTACTTTACCTAATATAGACTTCTTAACCAAATACGACAAAGATCGCATCCTTGTACAAGTCAACACAAGTGATCTAGAATCTGGCGTTCGAACAGTTCAGTATACCATTGGGAATCGAAGTACCGATTACTTTATGCGAGGAACAAGTGGGCTTAGCATACAAGATAATATTCTTTCCTTAGCTAAGGCTGGAACTTATACGTTTTATGTAAGTGACTACGCAGGCAATGAAGTCACGAAGACTTACGAAGTTCTTGATGATTTACAAGCCCCTACCATTCGCGCAAATTACAAAGTTTCAAATGATTATTCAAGCATTACAATTTCAACTACAATAACAGATACCCAAAGCGGCATAAAAACAGTTAAGTACGCAGAAGGTGTAAAAACAATCGATTCATTTCGCGCCATAGATTCAGGAACAGTTATACGACTAGAGAACGACTCTTTCGTCTTAAAGGTTAAAAATCCGAATAAATTTACGATTTATGCGCAAGATTACCGTGGTAATAAATCCATTACCTACGTGAATGCCCGTATTATAAAGTCCATAAATTTAAAACTAAATCGTAGCAACAAAGTACTTGGAGTCGGAAAATCTTTTCGTTTATGGCCAACGTTATCACCCAAAAATAGCACAGATCAAGTTACATATAAAACTTCCAACCCGGAGGTAGTTACCGTTAATAAGTGGGGACTTCTAAATGGTGTGTCCCCTGGTGTGGCCACAGTTACTGCAACAACATCAAGTGGTATCAGCAAAACTTGTATTATAACTGTAAAACAACCTGTATACTAATTTCTTATTAATAAATAAAGAATATACTTAGCACATTCCTTGTGTCTAAGCGCTTTACATAGCACTATATTCCTCTCCACAAGGTGCACATTTTAGCACCTTGTGTCTTTTTAAATTATAGAAACCCACTTTCATCCGTTATCTTTAAGGTCTTTCAAAAGAACAAAGAATGTGCGTATACTGTAACACTTTAATTCACAAAGTTTTTTCCTGTAATAAAAAATCTCCAACCACTTAATAGTGATTGGAGACCTAAAAATATTATTTATTTAACGTCTAAGCCAACAATTCTTCCATTTCATCAATTAATTCACCAAATACTTTAAGTGCTTCTTTGATCGGTGTAGCAGTTGACATATCAACACCTGCTATTTTTAACAATGAAATCGGATCATGAGAAGAACCACCACTTAAGAATTTAAGATAATCTTTTACAGCCGGCTCACCCTCCGTTAGAATACGATTTGATAACGCAATTGCAGCAGAATACCCAGTCGCATATTGATATACATAATAATTATAATAAAAATGAGGAATTCTAGCCCATTCAACATCGATTTGTTCATCTACAACAATATCTTCACCGAAGTATTTAACATTTAAATCATGATATGCATTGCATAATACATCAGCCGTTAAACTTACGCCTTCTTCTACCATGCGATTGATTAATAACTCAAATTCAGCAAACATTGTTTGTCTAAATAATGTACCACGGAACTTTTCTAAGAAATGATTGATAAGGTAAGCTCTTTGCATCTTGTCTGTTGTGTTATTTAATAAATAATGCATTAATAATGACTCATTGCATGTAGATGCAACTTCAGCTACAAATATTTTATATTCCGAATAAATTGTAGGCTGATTTTTATTAGAAAGATAGGAATGTAAAGCATGCCCCATCTCATGAGCAAGGGTAAATTCACTATCTAATGTATCTGCATAATTCATCAATACGTATGGATGAACTTTGGCACCTGCAGAATATGCACCACTTCGTTTTCCTTCATTTTCATAAATATCTACCCAACGGCTTTCAAAACCATTCTTTAAGATATTTATATACTCCTCACCCAAAGGCTCCAATGCTTTCACAATCGTCTCTTTGGCTTCTTCATAAGGTATTTCTGCATCCATGTCTGGTACCACTGGAGCATATAAATCATACATATGCAATTCATCTAAGTTCATCAACTTTTTACGAAGATCCACATAACGATGCATATAGTTTAAATTATCATTCACTGCATCAATCAAATTATAATAAACATCAACTGGCACTTCTGTCTCATCAAGGGCAGCATGCAATGAAGATTCATATCTTCTAGTTTTCGCAAAAAATTGCAATTGTTTTATCTGAGCATTTAAAATTGCTGCACTTGTATTTTTATACTGTCCATAAACGGAATAAAGTGCTTCAAAAGCTTCTTTACGTACCTCACGCTTTGGATTTTCCATGAATGGTATATAATTACCATGTGTTAAGCGCACTTTATTTCCATCACCGTCTGTAATTTCAGGAAATACTAAGTCTGCATTATTGAATACTCCAAAGATGTTAGATGGCGAATCTGCTATTTCACCAACCTCTGCAAGTAATTTTTCTTCTTGTTCAGATAAAGTATGATCAATTTTTTTACGCTTTCTTTGAATATCAAGTTCATATAAACGTAATTTTTCATTTTCTTCTAAAAATGATTTTAATGTTTCTTCTGGAATCTTAATAATTTCTGGTCCCTCAAAAGATGCTGCACCTGATATTTCGACATACAAAGACATTACAGATCCATACATGGATTGGTAAGTTGAATTTTTCGTATCTTCATCTTTTTTTCTAGCGGCATAATTTAATAAATCATCCAGTTCAAGTGAAACCTGGTCGCATAACTGATAGTATTCTACTAAAGTGTTTGCACTAGAACCCAATTTACCTTGATATTTTCTTAGTTCTTCTGGAAATCTTTTCGCCTTATTAAACGCTTCATAAAATACTTCATCACTTGCAAATAAATCTTTTAAATTCCATGTAAATTGTTCTTCAACTTCAGAACGTTTCTTCAATTCTTTTGCCATATTACTCACCTTTTTCTTTCTTTTTATTAAATAACAACGGGTTTTCTCGTTATTTCTTGATTAAGTAGTTTTCTCCTTATTTCCAATTCAGATTCAATAATTGTGATACTTAATTCTTCCATCAAATCGATTTCATAAGGTACTACTGATTTTCCATTCTCATCACTAATCACACGAACAACAGGTCGTAATGGTACATTTCTATTTTGATCTTTTACGATTGCCTGCATGCGATTGGATAGCAATACCATCGAACCATTAGGATATATCGCTATTTGCCGTATGAACAATTGCACCAATTCTGGTGCAAAATATGTACCTGATTTTTCAATCAAATAATCAACCGCTTTGTTGGTTGGTAGTTTTTCACGATAACAGCGATCGGTAGTTAGTGCATCGTAAACATCTGCAATTGCAACTATTTTTGAAAACTCATGTATTTGCTTTGACTTTAAGCCATATGGATAACCTGAACCATCTAGCCTCTCATGGTGGGTTATCGCTATTTTTTTTGAAATTTCAGGCAACGCCGCACTGTATTGCAATATTTGATATCCAGCAATAACATGCTGTTGCACATAATCATATTCATCACTCGTCAGATCCTCCGTTTTATATAAAATCTTAGCATCCAACGCAACTTTACCTATATCATGCAGCAATGCTCCCATTGCTAATTTTTGCATTGCAGATTTGTTATAATTAAGTGATCTACCAATTAATAGAGAATATACGCAAACACTTACCGAATGCAAATATGTATATTCATCCGTAGCACCGATGTCATTTAGACTAACTTGCACATCTTTATTGCGAATCACCTCTCCAATGATTTCATCAACACTATCCGACAAACTCGATAGATTCATAGAATCCTTCTCTAAGCACTTTTCGATAGTATTCCTAAGTACTTTTTTACAAGTCACTCGCGTTTGTTCCGTTATCGCATCTGGTATTGTAATACCTCTACTTTGTTCATCTTCCACATAAACATAGCGTATCCCCATATTGGTAAGATTAGGTATGTATCTACTAATATTTCTACTTCCGGCTTTTAAAACAAGTGCATCCCTTTGATACACAGAGCGGGCTAAGACCATATCTGGCTTCAACATCTCAGTGGGTATCAATCTCATCGGTTTACCTCACTTTTTCTAATTCAAATCATGAATCGATTCTCCTTCATACAGTTCAACATCCATAGTCACATGTTCAATCATCGTAGCCATAGGATTTTCCATTAAATTAATTAATTTAACCGCTGCTAACTCACCTATTTTATCCGTATTCTGTCGTATGGTAGTCAATTTTGGTTCTAAGGCTTGTGATATTGATATTCCGTCATAACCAGCAACAGAAATATCTTTTGGCATATTTAGCCCGCGACGCTTTATCGCTTTGATCACTCCTAAGGCTGCGTAATCATCCGGCGCTACAATGCAGGTTGGACGATCGCTTAAATCAAGTAACTCATTCGCAAATTCCTCTGCCAATGAATCACTACGATATTCACTCTGCTTATAAAAATTATCAGGTATCTGAATGTTATGCTCCATTAAAACTTGGTTAAACGATGCCAAACGATTATGCGTAACCGTTGATTTCGTTCCATGAATATATGCAATCTTTTTATGGCCTTTTGAAATAATATACTCGGTTAATTTTCTCATTCCTTTCGCATTATCAGAGATAATACTAATGGCATTGCTAAAGGAATGGTCGATTGTAACCACAGGGAAATCGCTATTTATTATTTCTATAACTTCTGGATTTGTAAAATCAGCGCATACAATACACACCCCATCAAAATCCCGATACTTGCAATGTTCTAGAAAAGTCATTTTGCGATTCCCAATATTATTTTCTATAAACGTTATATCATAACCTCGTTTACTAGCTTCCTCACGAAACGAAGCTAAAATATAAGCAAAATATTCATTCTTTAATCCATATGCTGCTAAGGTATCAAATAAAACACCTATGTTATAGGACTTTTTTAATTTCAACTGTCTAGCATAAGCGTTTGGTACATAGCCCATTTCTTCTGCAACTCTTAATACTCTATTTTTCGTTTCTTCACCTATTTCTCGATAACCATTCAATACTTTACTTACCGTTGAAACAGATACACCACATTTTAATGAAATGTCCCTTATCGTAACCATCGTTTTCTCCTGTAAACTCATCAATCCAATTGAATTGCTCGTCTTAATTGCTTATACAATAACCCACCTAAAATTCCGATTAATATTCCTGTTACTATACCTCCCACCATTAAAAATGGGAAATAATAAATCATACTCTCTCCTAGCACAAACATAGCTACCGTAACTTGTCCTAAATTGTGGGCAACACCGCCAGAAACACTGACGCCAACTATGCTAAATACATTAAATTTTTTGAGTAGGACCATAACAATATAACTAAGCAACGCACCAGCTAAGCTATACCAAAGACTATATAAGTTTCCAAATGTAAAACTTACTAATATAACACGTAAAACGGATAGAACAAATGCTGATTTTGCGTCCAATAAATATAATGCTACTAATACGACTAAATTAGCAAGTCCTAACTTAATACCTGGTACTATAAAATGAAAGGAGATTATGCTCTCAACATAACTTAAAATAAATGCTAAAGCAATCAACATTCCAAAAATAGCCACTTTTCTTGTTAAACTTTTACGCATAAAACTGATGCCTTTCCAACTTTTCTATGAAATCACGTAACTTACGAAATGTGAATGTTTACTAAATTATATAACAATATTCCCTGTTTCACAATAGTCTACTAAAAAATGAAATGCAAGTAGGGTGGTAAATTCTTCCACCTTACTTGCATTTCTACATTTGTCTTAACTTTCAGTTTTCATAGCCTCAATTGCACTAATTTTTGTAGCACGTCTTGCTGGTAAATAACCAGAGATTACACCAACGATAATCGAGAAAAGCGCTGCTACAAATGGAAGCCAGATTGGAATCTGAGAGAATTTAGAAGCTGTATTATCTCCATACATCCCGCCAGTCCCCATTAAACTTCCTAATAATTTTCCTCCATACTTATTTATAAAAAAGGATGCCACGTAGCTACAAGAAATACCGATAACTCCACCAATAAGACCAATCATACCTGCCTCAAACAGGAATAACTTTTTAACATCTTTTACAAGGCAGCCAAGCACCTTCATAATACCAATTTCTTTGGTTCTTTCATAGATGGACATAATCATAGTATTTGCAATATTAATGGCGGATACTAACATCGCGATACCACCAATTGCCCCTAATACCATCTGTAGCATATCTGCCGTTTCAAGATAACCTTCTAAATATTGCATGTCACTGGATGTTTTATATCCCAACTCTTCAATCTTATCTTGTACAGCCGTTACATTTTTCATACTATCTACATTGATTTGTATCGTTTGATAGTTTTCTAAGGAAGCCATTGCTTTCTTTCGATCTTCAATTTTTAGAGTAGTAGCATATTTTTTATATATACTCTTAAAATAATCAAGATCCATATAGATATTATAATTATATCTCCAATTTGTACTTTCCTCTAACAAACCAAATTTATCTACTTTTATATTGAGCGGTTTCTTTTTATCCGAAACTTGATATTGCTGGAACGT
>CAJJLI010000072.1 GCA_905192625.1 uncultured Clostridium sp.
GAAATGAAATCAGTAATTTAGAGATACAGGATATACAAGGCTAGTTGGAGGTGCAAAAGAGATTGAAAGTACTTATTACTGGATTTGATCCATTTGGAGGAGAAAAGTTAAACCCTGCATTTGAAGCTGTGAAGATGCTTCCAGATACGGTTGCAGGTGCGGATATTATTAAAGTAGAAATTCCAACTGTTTTTACAAAGAGTGGTGAAGTTGTAGAAAAAGCAATGGAAGAATACAACCCGGACGTTGTTATTTGTGTTGGACAAGCTGGGGGGAGAAGTTCCATAACGATTGAAAAACTTGCGATCAATCTTGCAGAAGCAAGAATTAAAGATAATGAAGGAAACCAGCCAATTGATACCATATTACATGAAGATGGAGAAAATGCCTATTTTACAAGCCTACCGTGCAAGGCTGTCGTAAGAGAGTTACGAGAAAATAATATACCAGCTCATATTTCTTATTCTGCGGGTACCTTTGTATGTAACGATGTCATGTATCATGTGCTTTATTTAATTCATAAGAAATATCAAAATGTTCGAGGTGGATTTATTCATGTTCCATATGCACTTGAACAAGTGATTGATAAACCCCAAGGTACATGTGCAATGTCCCTTGAAACAATTTCAAAAGGGTTGGAATTAGCAATTAAAGCAATTATTGAAAATGAAAAAGATATTGCACTTTTTGATGGAACTATTATGTAATAGATCGAAAACAGGGTAAGTCTTTGGTTCATAGAAGTATAAAAAAGGCAATATGTGCCGAAATGCACACTTTGCAGAGATGCTGCTTGTGTTCCCTAATTATTCTAAAAAAAGACAAACATGTTTGGATTGTCATTTAAAATATCATATAGTATAATATATACGTTTTACAAAAGACTTTGTATAAACATCACATAGGATAAAAAGGAGGTATAATAGCTAAATACATATAATAGCTATGTATTTACTAAATCAGAGTATGCAAAAGAGAAAGATGAAAATAATTGGTTTAGTAGCACTGTTCATATTATGTAACAGTATGACATTCACAGATGTTAATGCGGCTACTACTACCAACAAAGGAACAAAAAAACAAAGTGTTAGTACTAAGGAAACAAAGGTACAAGTTAAAAATAGTACATTAGCCATTAGAAAAGGCGCAGGTATTAAATATCAATCATTAACTAAGGTGAAAAAAGGGACAACCTTAACTGCGTTAGGGAATGTAAAGAGTGTTTGGGTTAAGGTAGAATACAAGGGTAAAATAGGCTATGTTTATAACAAAGACTCAAAATATTTAAAAGAAGCTTCTTCTGTAAGTGCTGAGGATATCGCAATAAAAAAAGTGATTCAGGCAATAAACAAAATAAGTGATACGTTAACCATCGATGATAAAGAACAGGTTACAAAAGCGAGAGAAGCGTATAATAAATTAAGTAGTTCCGCAAAGAAAAAGGTTACAAATATAAGTAAATTAAAAAAAGCGGAAGAAAAAATTTCTTCTTTAGAAGTACTTGATGACAAAGTGGAAGAGGCAATCCCATCGATCAATGGAGATAATACGAATACAGAAGTAGTGATTCCATCCACCGGTGGAAATAACAATGTGGAGAATCCTGCAAACAGTGGAGGAAATAACAATACGACAGTAGAGAATCCTACAATAGGCGGAGGAAATAATAATTCGGTAGTAGAGAATCCTTCAAACAATGGAGGAAACAATATTACAGAGGCAATAACTCCTTCTCATGATGCAATAAAAGAAAAGGCACAAGAGATAACGGATAAGATAAGTAAGCTAAACAAAGAGATTACTCTTCTTGATAAAGAGTATATTGAAAGTGTTCGTAAAGAATATACAGAAGCTCAAGAGGCAGTAAAAAAACTGATAGCAAATGTTGAAATATTAGAAACTGCGGAACATAAAATTCAAGTCTTATTAAATGAGCAAAAATTAGCCGATATTGTGATAGCACGAATAGAGGAATTAAACAAAGAGATTACACTAGCGGATACAGCCATAATTGCAGAAATCAGAGAAGATTATGAGAGTTTGCCAACCGGAAGCAAAGATCTTGTTTATAACATCGGAGTTTTAAAAAATGCAGAAACCAAGATAGAAAACCTAAAAAGTGAATATGAAAACGCTGAGAAGTCGGTATTAAAATATCGTAGTGAACTTGAAAAATTACCACAGGTGGAGCAGATTAAACTCAGTGATAAAGATGCTGTAGCAGGAGTAAGAACTCTATTCGAGCAATTAAATGAGATTGCAAAAACTTTGATAAGTCAAGAAGAAAACCAGAAGTTAATCGTTTTAGAAGAACGTATTAAAGAACTTGAGATCAAAGAGCAGGATAAAGTGAATGCTGCATATGTGGAAGAATTAATTCAAAGCTTAGAGAAGACAATAGCTTATCAAGATTATGCGTTAATAAGAGAAGCTAGGAAAGAGTATAATAACTTAAGCATCTATGGGAAATCTTTGGTTAGTAACCTAGAGACACTGAAAAATGCAGAAATTGCACATGCAGAAGTGTTAGAAAAAGTTTCAAACGTACTTAATCTAATAAATAAAATTCCAGAGGAACTAACCTTAAAAGATAAACCATCCGTAGTTTCTGCAAGAGAGGCTTATGATAAATTACTTCCAGACGAAAAAACAGCGATAACAAAATGGGAATTAAGTATATTGGTATTCTCTGAAGAAAAGATGGAACGTTTAGAAACTATTGAGAAACATGAAGTTTTAATTAACTTTTCGAATCAGGTAAAAGCACTCCCAAACAAAGAAAATATATCAATCAAAGATTATGAAAGAATTATTGAACTTAAGGATCAATATTATCTTATCGAAGAGAATTTAAGATTTGCGGTTGGTGAAGAGTTTACTGTTTTATGTGAATTAGAAGCACAAATTAAATTCCTTGAAGGCAACAATACTATATTATAGAAAAAGTTATTATACATACTTATAATTAATATTCAATTTAAAAGGCATTGCACTGGTTATTTTAGTGTAATGCCTTTTTTAAATTTGACACATCCAACAGTCAAGCCTTTTGGCGAATAAGTTACATATTAATGTGTACAATAATTGATATTAGTGAGATTTAAAGAGATAGAGAACAAAGTTTGTTTCAAAGTGTCGATAATACATCATAGCTGTTGGTGATGGGAGAAAGGATGTTATGAACGATATATTTAATCCAATCTTATTTTTATTTGTTATACTAGTTGCCAATACGATTCAAGTACTGACAGGATTTGCTGGTAATATGCTTGCAATGCCTTTTTCAATTCATCTCATTGGAGTAAATGAAGCGAAAACTGTTTTGAATGTATTTAACTTAGTAGCATGTGTATATCTGTGGTGGAAGAATCGTGCGTATGTCAACAAAAAAGTATTTACTAAGATAATCATATTTATGATAATCGGTATGCTATTGGGAATATGGTTGTTTGAAATACTCCCAATCAATTTTTTATTAACAGGCTATGCCATTTTAATCATAATAATAGCTTTGTATAAAATGTTTTGTAAAAGACAAATAAGAGTTCCAGAATTTTTCATGATCTTTGTTATATTAATTGCGGGAATCATACACGGCATGTTTGTTTCTGGTGGAGCATTGCTTGTAATTTATGCAGTGAGTGTGTTAAAAGATAAGAAAGAGTTCCGGGCTACTTGATCACCTGTTTGGGTTATATTAGCTATTATTTTAATGTTTACTCATGCCAAAAGTGGTTTTTATACACCAAATACAGTATCACTCATTGGTTTGAGTATGATACCACTTGTAATTTCTATATGGTTAGGGAACAAGTTATTTGATAAGATAAATCAGGCGATGTTCTTAAAAGTCACTTATGTTTTGTTATTAATTTCAGGTTTATCGTTGCTGTAAAACAATTAAGGTGTAACTTGATATAGAGCAAGAAGCATATACCATAGTGTAAGAATGAAGGATGAGGAGCTTTTGCTTCATAGTTGGGCTTTCTTCTATGGGATAAAAGCTCCTGTCCCCCTTAAAGATGAAAAAGAGCAGGTCTAAAAAGACCTGCTCTTTTAAAGTCGGTGCATCTGACCGAATAATTCATAGAACCATTTAAATTCTATTTACTTAAAATTTCCATTCTTACTCTATTGGGGCATTGGATTATAGTGCCTAATCAGTATTCATTTTTAAAAATATATCTAGGTTAGAAAACCGATAAATGCATAGATAATTCCAATGTTTATAAAGTCAATGAATAATGACCCTACGATTGGTACAATAAAGAATGCAGTTTTGGAATATACATATTTTTCAGTAACCGCATTCATATTGGCCATCGCATTTGATGTTGAGCCCATTCCAAAGCCAGTTAAACCTGCGACCATCACGGCTGAGTCGTAATTCCTTCCCATGAGTCGATAAGAGATAAAGACACCATAAATGTACATCATTATACATTGAGCTAAAAGTAAGATTAACATTGGTATTGCTAAGTCAATCAAATGCCAAAGCTTTAATGTGATAAGTGCCATTCCAAGGAATAGATTTAAAGAAACTTCTCCAACTACTTCAATTTCTTCTTTTGGATTGTGGAAAAGAGTGGTACAGTCGGATATATTTCTGATAATAGCGGCAACAAGCATAGCGCCTATATAGGAAGGAAAAGTTACTCCCTCATACCATCTTCCAATAAGTGTATTTAAAATATCCGTTAAATAAGTTCCTAGAGCCATAGCTATTAAAATTTGAAAAAATGCCATATTAATTCTGTTCGTATCAAGGGTAGTCTTCTTATGTTCTACAATGGATAGATCAAAATTATCCTCATCAGATGCCTCAGTCTTTTTCTTATTTACAAGATTATTCTTAACAATTAGGCGGTTGGCCATAGGACTTCCCAGTAGAGAACCTGCAATTAGTCCAAATGTTGCAGCTGTTAAAGCAATTGTTAGAGCTTCAGGATGTCCAAGACCTTCAATACTAGGTGCTACAGCAGCTGCTGTACCGTGTCCACCAGTTAGGGAAGGAGAAGCTGTGAGAAGCGCAACAAGAGGACTAATTCCTAAAACTCCTGAAAGACCAACAGCTAATACATTTTGAAGAACAGCTAAGACTGTTGAAATAAGGAGGAAAGTAAGAATCTTTTTACCTCCGATTTTTAGCATTTTAAAACTTGCATTAAATCCAACCGTGCAGAAAAACATCGTCTGGAAAAAAGTTTGAAGAGTTGAATCAAATTCAAAAAAAGCAACATTATATTGTCTGAGTATTAGATGGATAATTGAAAATATAAGTCCACCAATAACAGGTGATGGTATTGCATATTTTGAAAATAAAGGAATAGTTTTTTTAATTGCCTATCCTATCAAAAGGAAAATAACAGCTACTCCTATGGATTGAATCATGTTAAATTGGATTATCATTTATAGTCCTCCTAAAACTAAAATTCGTCATTTGTAACTTAAAATTTATTATTTTATAATTTGTGTAAAAATAAGGATTCCATTTGCAGAATTATCTTATGGAAGAAAAATATGATTCTAAGTATAGTATTTGGGGCGAATTAGATTATTACTCTAAAAAAAAGACATATGTATATTAATTTATTTTTTAACCAAAGTCAATTAAATCGCTGAAATAAAATATTGGAAGTTGTATGTTAGTATTCAATAATAAACAAATAATATGCAGAATAAATCATTATATATAGCATGCTGAGAGGTTATCATTTGGGTACTATTTTAACTTTTTACTTACTGTACTCGAAAATAAATTCATGAACAGCATGTTTTTCTATTCTTTTTTTTGAGTATGTGTTATAAATATACTAAGCGTTAAATTTAAATTCGGTGACAATCAAGATAATTAGCTATCGTACGAAACGTGTATTTGTTATCAAATTATTTTAATAACACTGTATTAAAGACATGAAATAGTTCATAAGGCATCACCTTAGAGGTACATAATGATAGTGGAACAGAGCTAGGCTTTGACATTATATATGGAAGTCTTATAATAAATAATTATAAGCAAAAATCTTTGTAGAAAAGGTGACGCAAAATGAAGAAGACATTATACGATTTTAAAGATCAGATTATGACCTTGCCATTGAAAGATAAATATACAAAAGAAGAAATCTTGAATCCCGATTTTTTATTGGAAAAGGAAGAAGAACTAGAAATATACTATGCGCCTCATAATGAATATATCAATCCTCATGCTAAAATATTTATTATTGGAATTACACCAGGCTTTCAGCAGATGAGTACAGCAATTGCAACAGCAAGAAAACAATTAGAATTAGGCATTCCTATGAATGAGATTCAATATGCATGTAAAGTAGCTGGCCGTTTTAGCGGTGTGATTCGAAAGAATATTATTGATATGCTAAATGAAATTAAACTAAATGAACGACTTCATATAAAAGGTTGTGGCGAGTTGTTTGAAAAAGAGGATAATTTACTTCATACGGTATCCTTAATCCCTTACTCTGTTTTTGTAAAAAGGCAAAATTATAGTGGACATACTCCAAAGATTTTAAAAAGCGCAATTCTAAAAAAATATATCTATGAGAATTTTATGGAAGAGTTTTTTAGTTTAAACGCTCCGAAGGAGGTACTTTTAATACCTTTAGGGAAAGCAGTGGAAGAGGTGCTGTCACATCTAGAAGAGGAAGGCGTGATTGAACAAGGACATATACTTAAAAATTTCCCACATCCATCTGGTGCTAATGTAAACCGAATCCCTCAATTGAATGCGAATAAAGAAGATATGATTAATTTTCTAGAGCAGTTTTTTGGTTACTAAGTATAAATGGATAATCAAGCTCCTGTAATTCCTTCCAAATATACTGTAATATATTTTATATTAATAGGAGGTTAAGTATGGAATTTAGAGTTATATCATTACCAAAATTTAAAGCGGCATCCTCTGGTGTAGACAGAAATTTCGATTTTTCTTCAAACGGAGTTTTGGGAAAATTCGATGCATATTTTTCTGCAATTAAGCCATGCGATAGGGATGGTTTTATGCCTCGAGACTTTTTGTATTTTGATGAAGAAAAGCAAGGAATGGTTTGGATTTGGGCATTAAGCGAAGATATGGATGATGGTGGAAATGAAGTCATTGATTTTGAGGGTGGTTACTACTTAACGTATGCGTATAAAGATGGAGATGAGGAGGCCAATGGGAAGCTTTATAATGAAGCTTTAAAATACATTGAAACCTCAGAAGTTTTCGAACTCGATGTTCGTCCAAATCATTATGCTATGGGCCATATTATTACACCAGCTGAAATTATTGAGGCACAAGGTTGGGCACAGATGGAAACATTTATCCCAATTAAATTAAAGAATAAATAGCTTAGAGCTTATAAAGTTAGGAGTACTATTAATATGAATAAATTAAAAGTTGCATTTGTTTGTGTTCATAATTCTTGTAGATCACAAATGGCAGAAGCATTAGGAAAACTGTTGGCATCCGAAGTATTTGAGAGTTATTCCGCAGGAACAGAATTAAGACCTCAAATTAATCAAGATGCAGTAAGAATTATGAAAGACTTATATGGAGTAGATATGAATGAAACGCAAAAGAGCAAATTGTTGTCTGATATTCCAGAAGTCGATATCGTAGTCACGATGGGGTGTAACGTAAAATGTCCAAACTTACCATGTAAGCATAGAGAAGATTGGGGATTAGAAGACCCATCTGGTAAGCCAGATGAAGAGTTTATTCAAACCGCTAACATTATAAAAGAAAAAGTTTTAGACCTTAAGGAAAGAATAATAAAAGGAAACTTTGATTGCTGAAACAAAAATTTGATTATTAAAATTAGTAAGCCGACAAGAATGAGCAGAATCGTCCTTGTCGGCCTTGTTGTATATAAAAAAATATTTTCATTGCTTTTTAGAAGAAAAAGTATAAAATAGACAAGGAAACTAAAGAGCATAGGAGTAAATACAGATGGAAAGTAACAAGATAAAGAACATGACAACAGGCTCTCCAATGAAGTTAATCTTGTATTTTGGTGTCC
>CAJJLI010000073.1 GCA_905192625.1 uncultured Clostridium sp.
CGGATCGATGGTCTTTTGATCGATCGGGTCTACGCGGAGTACTATTTGCTACTCTACTTGACTAGCAAATACATGTGGCATTGCATTCTCCACGGTAGTTGGTATATTTATAATAGCATTTTTTTCTTTCGTTGGCTGCCATATATCTAGGACAGCATTGCATATTTCAACAGCATAATCTACTTCTGTTCCAGGGAAACTCTCTGGACTATATTGAAATGAAAAATTTCCTTCGGTGTTATCCGCCAATTCTTTTAATAATTTGGCTCCATCAATTGCAAGTTGCTTGATTTCCTCTTTACTCTTACCAAAAACTTGTTCTCTTTGTGCTACCGAAGTTGAGTTATATAAATGAATCACCGCATGTGGTGCACCTTTTACTGCTTCAAATGTTCTTTTAATAATATGGTCTCTCGCTTGCGTTAATACTTGAATTGTAACATCACTTGGAATCATATCCTCTTCAATAATTGTTCGTATAAAATTGTATTCTGTTTCAGAAGCCGCAGGAAACCCAACTTCAATTTCTTTAAAACCTATTTTAACAAGCATCTGGAAAAATTCTATTTTCTCTTCTAAACTCATTGGCTCAACAAGTGCCTGGTTTCCATCACGTAAATCTACGCTGCACCAACGAGGTGCCTTCGCTATGTGATCTTTCTTAACCCAATCATAGGTTACTTTTGGAGGCATAAAATAAGATTTTTCATACTTTTGATAATTTTTCATAACGATCCCTTTCTGTCTACCTATAAGACGCAAAATGATTTTTTTACTCGCACGTACATCATTGGTTTAAATATGCGACATACCGTTCACAGAATAGGATAAAAAAAAACTCTCATCCCATAATAAATGTGAACATTCATTATAGAGACGAAAGATTAACTCTTACGCGGTACCACTCTATTTCATGATAAAATCATGCCCTTTACAAGCACAAAGTAAAACTTTATGCTCTAGCCATATAACGGTGGCTGTCCGGCTACGTCTACTAAATCGTTCAACGAGCTGCTCTGAGGCGAGTTCATCATGTTCCTTCTGCTGTTTCACATCACCCAACAGCTTTCTGAATTCCAGACTATGATTACTATTCCTCTTCCTTGCATTTGTTTTACCTATCTTATCATATTTTTTCTCAGAAAAACAGTGACAAATTTAATCATTTTAGTTGATTTATTTTAACCTCTTTGAATCAATTCAAAGTTTTTATCAATTTTTCTTCCAGTGAGAATCCATTTTGAAACATTTCATCTTTCCAGTTTATTTCTTATTTATCAAGAATGATAGCTTGTGTCATTCCAAATGCATAATATCTGTCATCACTTATACTTCTTGCCTTTTTCTTAATATTGCCCATATTCTTTACTAATCTTTTCCCTTTCCTCAATGATTTAATTATAATTAAAATTTATAAAACCCTATTCATTGTTCGATGCTTATATTACCAGCATTTAAACATTAAATAGGGCTCTCATTTTAATTGTTTTTCTATTCTAACTAACTATTCAATAATCGTAGATAATGATTTGCTTCTCTAAGTACGTGGTCTGCAAGAAGTGGAATGATAATCGATTGAATTTCACAAGCTTCAATTCCTTTCGTTCCTGCTTCTTTAAAATCTCTATACTTCATTGTCTCTTTAATGGTCATGCATGTAATATTATCCATAGTTGCTGAAGTCATATTTCTTGCTTCTTCTAATAATACTTCATATTCTTTTGCAAAATTATCTGCTGTATCAATTAATTCTTTCTCTGTTGGATCAAGTAATCCTCTAATAAACATTGCATGTTCCATCATGATTTGATTCCAGAACAATTCAATACTCTTTAAACTTGCGCAATCGGTATCTTCACCATTTTGTAATGCGATAACATAAGTGCGATAAAGTTTTGCTTCTCTTAGGATATGCTCAATTAAAAGTGGATAATTTGCTGTAAATACACAACATTCACGAACTTCATGCAATAACTTTTCTTTAAATCGAATGAGTCCATCTAATAATTTAATTGCTCTTTGATTTATACAATTAACCTTTTCTTCCATTCCGTGAGGTATGAATACATTTTTGTTATTAAATAAGCCTTCTTCCATTAAAGTTATATCCGTATTTAGTCGCACTCCTGTTAAACACTGCGTCTTTACTTCTACATCATGAGTATACTGAGTTATTATTTCTCCTGACTCTAATACATTTTCGCGAATTAAACCATTACTCATGCAAACAACATCCGCTAATAACCGCTCAAATTGATTTTTGTACCAGTCTGCCTGTTTCTTAAAATGCATATCTTTTGGCATAAATCCAATTTCCAAAAAGAAAGCATGCTCTTTCATAATTCTTGCAAAAAATAAATGCAATTCAAGAGATAGGGTTACAAACTTATGCATATCCTTCTCCAATTATTTAATCCCTACTAATATATGCAAAGTTTACATTATTGCAACTCTAACTGCTATTTTTCTTAATGCTTTTGCGTATCTTGATTAGTAGATTTCTTACGTTTGCAATATGGTAATCCTTTTTGAGCGTTTTCTTTATGATGCTCTATACACTCATCACATTTTGAGTGCCTTTCGCATTTCTTTCTTTTACAAGGGCACTTCTCTAAGTCACCTTCTAACATAAGGTTACTCCTCCTCTCATTGGGTGGTTGTCTTTTTTTTGCAATATATAAATATCTTCTCCATTTCTGTAAATTTTAAATAATTATTTACAATATTGCTCTTTAATGTTATAATATTCCATAAATTTTTCTATACAGATTGAAAGATAACTACAAAAGTTAAAAGGGGGGAATTTCTATGGTAAATATTTTTAATCGTAAAGTTCTTGTAACAGATGTTTCTTCCGAAGAAATTACTAGAGTTACAAATATCTTAAAGGAAAATAGTATAGAATATTTTCTTAGAACAATAAGAAATACAAACACGTTTATGCAAACAAGGTATGTAAGATCACAAATGAAATTTAATCAAATTTATAATAAAGAAGAGGGACCACATTTAAAATTCGTCTATCGCATCTATGTAAATAAAAAAGATTTCTCAAAAGCGAAGTCGATTACGTAGTCTTTAATAAAAAACAGATAATGCATTTTTGCACTATCTGTTTTTATTTATAAGTTTTAGCTGATTATAAATTATTCCTAATTTCTTTTATTACATTCGCATTTGTTAATATTTGACTTAATCTACTCGGCTTTATTCTAGTTGTTTTTAATATCGTTCAATTTTTCTATTTGATTCTATTCTTTTTGGTTTTATTCTAAATAAGATTATTACTTGTTGATAGTTATTTTAAATTTATCAACTTTTTTAAAAAGCTTTTCTTAATATTTCTTATCTTAGAAATATCATGGTTTTCTGAATAGCCCCCTATAAACATTAAAATCAATCCCAATCCAACACATAATCCTTTTATAAATTCAGGAGCCAGATTAAAATTATTTGTTATTAAGAAAATTACATAAAATAAAATACCAAAATTCAAATATATATTTCTCTTTTTCATAGCGAAATCTCCTATTATTCTATCTTTTTTATGCACTATCTAAGAAATATTAAAGCTTTTTATTTCTATAATATAAACTAAAGAAAACATAAGCAAATAGAAATACCATTACTACCCACCAAAAGCAGTAAAAGATAACCTTACTAAATAGGCCTCCAATTAACATAGCAATATAAGAACAAAAAATTAAAACCATTGCAGCGCTTTTTGCTGCCATTCTAGAAATCAAAATATTTCTTTCATCTAAATTTTTAAGCCTTTCTTCTTTTAAGGCAATCTCATTTTTAAGAAGTTTACCATATTTCACTATAAAAACAATACTAACTGAGATAAGTCCAACACCTATCCCCGCATATAAATCACTAATATGCCCATCAACAGGTACAATATTTAATATTTCATTGCCTACTGCAACTAAAGTTGTTAGCACACCAAATATCAAAAGAACCAGAATTACTTTCCTTTTTCTTTTTATAACCTCCTTATAGTCTTGATTTTCTTTTACATTTCCATTTGATAAACATATCATATATTCTCTTCCTCCAAATCAAAAATAAAAATATCTTCTATTGATACCTTAAAAAATTGTGATATCTTATGTGCAAGGACTAGCGAAGCATTATATCTACCGTTCTCTAAAGAAATTATAGTTTGTCTGGTGACATCCACGGCTTCTGCCAACTCACTTTGTGTTATTTTTCCTTGCTTTCGAAATTCCTGTATACGATTTTGCAAATAGTGCTCCCTCCGTTATCAATATAAATTCCTTTTTAAAAAAGTATAGTTCACTTTACATTTAAAGTATAGTTTACTTTACATTCAAAGTCAAGATTAATTTAATATTTAAAGTCAGGATTAATTTTACATTTAAAGTCAAGATTTTTAAATAAGAATGCGCAAAGTACATTTTCCACTTTGATTATATAGCAAGATATTCATCTTAGTAAGGTACACTTTTTAACGCGTAGTGCATTTTAATGATAGTCTTCAATACTTTACATTAAGAAGCTCAATCCTTTAATAAAAAAATGCCTCTATCAAGAAAATTTCTACGATAGAAGCAACACTTTATCCTTACTATAAATAAATCCAATATTTTTGTATCATTTGCCCTGTGTAAGAATAATAGCACTCTTGTTCCAATACACCACCATTATGAAGAATGGTATTTGCCGACGCGATATTATTTTTCTCGCACATGATCATTACTTTATTAATCTTCTTAGCTCTTGCGTAAGATAACATTAAAGCCAGTTGTTTGGTTGCATATCCCTTTCCTCTTTCGTTTGGTCGTATTCCGTAACCAATCTGTCCTCCATATTGTATCAACTCATTGGTAAGCGAATGTCGTAGTTGTATTGATCCAACTAGCTTATGATCTGATTTTCTGATAGTAAAAAGGGTGGTGGCGTTCACTCCTTCTCTCGTCAGTTTCTTGCTGACTATCGAATTCGTCTCACAAAGCCATTCTTCAAAATTTGTATAATAAATTAAACCAGCACATCCATATATACTTGATTCACCAAAGTCTAGATGCTCTCTACGATAGTCCATTACATCATCCTTTAAGCATTTCGACGGTTTGACTAAAGTCAAAATATCCTCTTCTAACTTAATGTTAGCTGTTTTAAAAGAACTCCTATCAAAATATAAATGATTGGTTTCATATTTTTTATCTGAGACCAACATATAATCCTTTCTTTACTTCTTTTTTTATTGATACTATTCATGTATGTTAAAATACATTACTTATTCTTACCAAAGATAAAATAAATTTACATATAAATCGTTTTTTGTTCATGGATATAAATGTTATTTAATATCATATAATAAATAAACAAATAATCGGGGTCTTTAGATGAAAACACGAAAAAATATTGAAACTCTTATCATTGCAATTCTTATACCTATTGCTGTAGGCAGCATCTCCTCACTATTTACTAAAAATGTACCTGCAACATATAATCAACTAACGAAGCCAGACTTTAGTCCGCCTAGTTATATCTTTCCGATTGTTTGGCTTATCCTTTATATATTAATGGGTATATCCTCTTATCTCATTTATATTTCAACGAGTCAGTATCGAACAGTAGCCTTAAGGATTTATGCAATACAATTATTCTTTAACTTTTTTTGGAGTATTATTTTCTTTGGACTTCAAATGTATCTCTTAGCATTTATATGGTTATGGGTCCTAATTATGTTAATTATTTTAATGATTCTAGTCTTTTATCAAGTCCGACCGCTGGCAGCCTTCCTACAAATACCGTATCTTATCTGGTGTCTTTTAGCTGCTTACTTAAATTTTTCAATCTATATGTTAAATAAATAATTATATGAAAATAAAAACCTTGTAAATCCATATCAGCTTTACAAGGTTTTTATACTTTATTTTATGGAGCCTCCGTGAAACACACACTCATAAACTTTATAATTATCATAATAAATTTCTTCATTTCCCTGAAACCATTCTATATTACCCGAACTTTTACAATGATAAGTGAAATCTCCGTTTCGATATAAACATGGCCCACGATATGGATGTTTAGAGCTTACTAACAATAACGCCTCTTTCAAGAAATCCCCTTGAAAATTTTCATCTAATACTATTCCAGAATAATTCATTCCCCATACTGGCATACCATTTTCCCATACAATCTCTTCTCCAATAAACCTTTCACCTCCGAAGTAAGAGTCCAAATATGTATATTTTCCGTTAGAATATTTAAATTCAATTGCGTTCGCTCTACTTGGTCATTCTCTTTTATGCCTTTTCCAGCATACGTCATCTTTTTCGCATCACATAAAAAGTTTACAAAATCATCACCCCGATGAGATACCTCTTTTAGTATTGAATATTCACAATTCCCATTGTCTTTGATTAAACGATCAATTGTTATTTGAAATAGATTGCTTAATTTTATTAAGTTATCTATTTCAGGATAAGCTTGGCCAGTTTCCCACTTCGCAATTGCTTGCCTTGAAATATCTAATTTTTCTGCCAAATCTTCTTGGGACAATCTTAAATCTTTTCTAATTCTTTGCAATTTATCTTTAAAATCCATGCAACCCCCACTCTCTCATAACTAAACAATTACAATATACATTCATTGTAGCGTTTGATAAAAGTATTTACCATAAATCAATAATTGCTTAATTGACAACTCTTAGTTGCATTTATATAAGGACATCTAATTCTTTTTATATTTTCCAAATGCCTTTTCATTATCCACATGAACATTTTTAAAGAAATAAATCCCCCATATCAAAAACGAAATCCAGACAAACACATTGCCAAATAACAATATTCCAATCGCTCCAATGAAGAATATTCCACTACAAATAAACCAAAAATTCCGCATATCTTTACTCATTTGCAATTCATCATATTTTTCTCGCTCTTTTTTGGATTTAAAATTATAGCCAGAGATAAGAAAACAAGCCTTCTCTTTCAATAGTGCAAAAATCAATGCTAAAATTAAGAAAAAACTCATCATACCAACATTCATAATCAATGCGATTTGTTTCGTCATATTTAAAACTCCTTTGTTCAAATTTACAATTGCAACTTGAAATTTAATTACGCCTTTAAGGCATCATAAAGATTTGCTGCCGTATTCATACTAAATCTTTTTGGCAGAAACTAATAACATCATAGGACGACGCATTTCGTCTCGCATACCTTCAATATCTAACATTTCTTTTGGTGGCTGTGGTTCAATGATATGCTGTAACTGAAATCCATTTTGTAGTAATGTATTTAAATATGTTGTTAAAGTTCTATGATATTTAGTTATTATCTCTCCTAGAAAAACTGCTTCACGTTTTCCCTCATAGTAATAGTTGTCTACTGGAAAATGAAGTATATTTCCATTCTCATCATAAAACCAGTCTTGTGTACCATAAGAGGTAAATACAGGATGCTCAACAGAAAAAACAATCTCTCCACCTATTTTTATCCACTTTGTGATTTCTTGAACTAGCTTGTTAAAATCTTTTATATAATGAAACGCCAATGAACTCAATATGATATCGAATGTTTCTTCTGGAAAACTCAAATCTTCCATAGCAGAACATTGATAAGTTATATTAACATCAGAGTTAATTTCTTTTGCAACTTCTAACATCTTATGTGAAATATCTGTACCTAGGACGTGACTTGCTCCATTTTCAACAGCATATTTGCAATGCCAACCATATCCGCAACCTAAATCCAAAACTCTTTTGTTTTTAAAGTTTGGTAATATTTTTTGCAATTCAGACCATTCACCTGCACCACTCAAACCATATTTTGAACGATTCATTTCCCCATATTTATTAAAAAATTGATCATCATCATACTTGTTTTCTTTCATAACATGTATCCTCCCAAGTAATTTTAATTCTAGATAGCATTTACATCTTCAAACTATTTCAACTTTCTTATCTTCTAGACATACTACCTTTACGTTTATAATAATAACACGTGAATATATCAAATTAC
>CAJJLI010000074.1 GCA_905192625.1 uncultured Clostridium sp.
GGTCAATTTCAACGATCTGGGCCACAACTCCGCAGGCATGGACGATCACTACGATACCGTAATGTCAGAAGATGAGTTTTATCGCATTTATTCAATTTTGAAAGAGGAAGGTAAAATGATAACTAATATTTGTTCATTTCCTTGGAGTCCATTAGCAACTGTTGTAATGGATAAATTTGGGGTACGATGGTATATTACGTTGCCACAGCATCGTCCAGCGGATGAAGAGAGTTTGGTATAAGAATTGATGGCGGCAAATTCCAATTTTTCAATGATACTAGATTAAATAATATGTATTCAAGGAATAGAAGAAAATGAAACAGCAAAAGAAATTAGCAATAATCGTAATTCTGTTCGTATATAGAGATTTGGACTGAAAGCCTGTAGCTATATTAAATAACCGCTGGGAAGATTTAATGTTCAGATCAAAATCATATACGCGTAGAAGACCCAGGTAATGTTGAAGGAAACCCTGTCTTTGCTTACTTAGATGCATTTTGTAAGGATGTACATTTTTTTCGCTACCAAAGCTGCTCGTAGAGCAATATTTGATTATATTGAATCTTGGTATAACCGCAAGAGGATCCAAAATGCAAATATTAATTTAACACCACAGATTGCACATGATGTCGCTTAGAGGTAACGAAAGTTAAACTTTTTGTGTCTTTGATATTGACACAAATACAGATAAAATTGATTGGTTTTACTTAGATTCATACTTAAATGTATATACATAGAAAAATATCAATTTAGAGTGAAGCTTATATAAACAGGAGAGTTCTATAATGAAAAAGTCTTATATAGTAATATTTTTTATTTTCATTTTTATAATTTCGGGAGGGTATTTTGTTTATAATATTTTTTTTTCCTGTAGCCAAATCAATTGAATATCCTGAAGTGAAGCAGATATATTCTATAAATATTTCATCAGATAATGGGGTAATAGAATATTCGGATATAGATCAGTTTACAGCTATAAGTGGCTATATTGTTAACGCGAGGGCAACAAGGATTTGGAGTGTAAACGATGTTCCTGACTTGCCGTATTACACAATAAAAATTGAAACGATAGATAGTAATAGTACATATATCTACTTTATTTATGAAAATAACTCTAAAGTGTATATTGAACAACCATACTATGGAGTTTATATTATTGACAAAGAGATAATAAACTTTGTTAAATGAGAATACCTTAAGCTAAAGTGAGTAGAACATGAAGCTATCAAACCAATATCAGTGAGGGAAAAATAAGGAGAAAAAATTTATGAAGAAAAAAAAGAAATTTTTCATTTCGATTACAGTTATCAAAAAAAAATTTTGAGTATTTTCAGAATATTTCAGGAGTAAATATAGCGAATATATCTGTGGTTCTAATGGCAGAAAAGCTGTTCCATTAGCTTTATTAGGGGCTAAAAGTGATTTACATAATTAGTTAGCTTAGGTTCTTTATCGTGAATTAGAAAAAGATGCAGTTGTATCAACCTGAACATTTTGTAATTGGATTTACTAACGAATGAGGGGGAGAAGTTATGGATCAAACTGAGGTAGATTTTATTGGGTATTCATTTCATATCAAAAAATTACATAGTACTGCTGAAAATACTTGTCCTCCGAAAGACAGGATCATTCAGATTCAATTATTCTCAATAGCTGAATTATTTGGATCTTATTTCAGTTGTATATATAAAGGAAAGCTGAGGATTCATATAGTTTTTAACAAAGATTATAAAGATTATAATGATGAGATTACTAAGCTGATTAAAGAAACTTTGGAGCAAACAAATATCAGTGAGGGGAAAATGTGGATCAGTAATCAAAATCATGAGATTGTGGCTCACTTGAAAAAAGAGTTTCGCATAACTCTTGATTCAGAGCCATTTCTATATGAGTCACATGAGTTGATCATGCCACGACATAAGTTTCATTATAAATTTGATGATATAACTTTAGAGATAAAGCCATATCAAGAAGAATACATCGATAAGTATCTTTTATTGTTATACAATGCGATGTCATTTAAAATTCCACCATACAATTATCTATTGAAAAAAGTAGATCTTATGAATGAGTTTAGAGAACTGGAAGAGAAAGGATTATTTGAAGCCTTCTGGATCAAAGATGACCTAGTGGGCTTGTATTGGATTTCAGGAACGGAGATTGATCATATTGCTGTTTCAGAACAATATCAACATCTTGGATATGCAAAACAGATTCTAACAAGAGCCATTGAAGTGTTATATCAGAATCCTGATGTTGAGTATGCTCGGCTGCTTGTCGTTGGATGGAATAGTAAAGCTTATAATTTCTATAAAAAGTTTGGAATGGAAGAAAAAGCAGTTTATCAAGTTCCATATAGGGATACGATTTGATGAGTATGATATGAATAGAAGATGTAAGAGTTGAATTCCACCATTGAATAATCGTTTAACTCTAATTAAGTTAATTACAACGTAGGAGAGAATACTTCAACTACCATTAGTATAATATAATGATGACTTCGTACATCACAGTTACCATGCTGTACGAAGTATGCGAAAACCTATCCGTATCTTATCTGTGTAGGTTTTCGTAGATTAATGTATAAATTCTTTGTTATGATATTACGAAACATGATCAATATACCAAAAGTAAAACATCTTTGTGTAAACTTTGTGTCTTAAAATATGCGTTTTCTCAGATATTTGGTACGCACAAACAAATTCTAATTTCAAATAAATCAGTTTTGTGTTAATTATATGTCCTGAAATTATATCATGATACAACGTATATATTCTAAGAGAGTACATTTTGTAAGTTATTAGACCAACATTGTGTAAACTTTGTGACCACTGACAAATACATTAAAAAACCAAAAAATAAACAACATAGCAATAATTACTCATTAACCCTTTAAACGTAAGTGTTTGAGGGGTTTTGTCGTTATCCTAATAAAGACGACATTACGGCTAAAACGACAATTGAAAACATCATTATATTGTCAGTGAATCTTTTACAAAATGCAGATAAAACTATAATTAGTGCTGTCGTTTCCATCAAATATTCTTCAGCAGAAAGTAAGTACTTCAATATATATAAATTGAGTTATTTCCCAATAAGTGATATATTAGAAATACATATTTTAGCAATAATGGGAAGTTGGTAAACGGTCAGGAACATCTTAGTTAGTCAAAATTACTACTTAGCTGCTAAAAGCTTAAATTACATTATGACAAGAAGGGATTATAGTGATGGGAAAAATAATAGAAAAAAAAAGAGTTAAATTTGATGTTAATAATAGAGAAGATTGTATTATGTATCTGGGACATCTTCTTGAATATGCTCACAAAAAGAAGAATGTATATTGGGAATTGATTTTAGAATCAATACGTTACTATGCATATGAATTAGAACAAGCAGGATTGTATCTTAAGGGGGACATAAGAATTGATCAAATTATTAAGATTGAAGATCAAAAAATACTAAAAAGAGAAGTGGCCTTTAGCAAATATAAGTTATTTACTTCTGCACTGAGCTTAGTTGAGAATGAAATTGTAAATTTAATTGGTGATTTCAGTCAAGATAAGAGAGCTATTTCCTATAATAATTATTTGGATATTATTAAAAATGGAAAGTTTAATGGAGTTACTTATCAACGAAATCTAGATAGAGATAAGTTGGTTAAATATTACAATGAAGTACGAAATTATAACTCACATTTTACAAGTGATAAATTATGCGAATGGATAGACTTCAGGATTAAAGAAACCAAGAATTTAAATGCAAAATTTGAATTTGATAAAGAATTCAATATATACATTAGCAGTAAAATACCATTAGAGTACTTAAGAAAAGAATTGATTAGGCATATGAAGATCAATTTTGAATTAATGGAAATAATTAAGTTTATTGAACTAGATTTTGAATGTATAAATGGTAACAAAATTAATATCAATATGATAGAGGTTCCATTCAATGAAACAATAGTGTCAATTTCAGAGAATGGATTTAGTAGTCACATGAAAAGTAGTAATAGAAAATCAAAATAGTTCGATTAACACTTCAAGTGATTTTAGGCTTCTGTATAGAACTTCAAGTAATATTATTTTTACAACATCACCAACATAATAGTGGATAATTACTACATAGAGCTGGTAGTCGGGAAAATGAAACATTATGTGAAAGATTCTGCTCTGCATCCGAAAAGAGGAAACTAGAGTATTGATGTGAGAAGAGAGTTACCACATCCAGCGGGGGGACTAAAGTCTGCATCAGCTACCACAGTAGGAGGCATAAGCAGCCTTACTCTAAAAGGAACGGATTTCGTTAGACCAAGACATTAATTGAACTGCCCATTATATTTATTTTAGATAACTATAAAAAAATATAGAAAGGTACTGTTTATACATGAAAGACAAACCTTGGTTTAAAAATTGGTGGATTTGGATTTTAAGTATTGGTTTAGTGGGATTCCCTATTATCATTAACGAAGCATACAGATTAAATTTTGGATATGGTACGTTGTGGAATGCAGCAGACGCTTTGTCCTATTATGGTTCTTTTATAGGTGCAGCTGGAACGATAATTCTTGGAGCAGTTGCTTGGCAACAGAATAGGAGGCTTCTACGAATTGAAGAAAACTCGTTTATTGCTAATAATTCATGCGTTGGATTTGTTAATCAAGTTGTAATAAATAATACCAAGCAAAAAGCATGTAGTTTTGAATTGCATGACGAACAGATTGTAAGCACAATAGAGAAAATTGATAATATTATGGATTATTCAAGTTATTCTATACAAATAAAGATGCAAATGAAAGAGAATATCGCCGCATTAGTTAAAATTAATGAAATTATATTAATAGCTTCAAAATCAGAATGTCAACAATCACTATTGCATTTCGACAGTGTTGATAGCAAGTATTCACGTACATGCATATATCCAGAAGGAATTATGTTTAACATAACAATGCTTGTTTCACCAGAAGAGAAAAATAAATTTATAAATACTGTAGATTATATGTATAGCCAGTTACATATGGATATAGATTTTACATTACTAACAGATAAATATGTATCGTCGCATTTGAAATGTCGGTCTGAATTGTCATGTTATAGTTATTCAGAAGAAGAAGAGTTATATAACGATTTTCAAATTGATAATCATGTACCACCAATGTGCTTTTGGTATGGTAATAGTATATTGGAAAAAAGTATGATTGAAATAAAATGTGCAGATAAAAAATGATTTGAACTTCCTAATATATTATGAAGTAAGTCTAATGTATAGGGAAACTTAAATTTGTAGAGTTAAATAGAAATTGAAAAAGTTATTGTAAAAGACGCATTTAATTGAACAAGTATTTAACGCGAGTAATATGTGATCCATAGTGAACCTAACGCTGATTACAGTACAATAATAGAAGAAGCATATAAAGAGTATTATTTAAATTAATACCAGAAATTTTTAGTGATATAAAATTATAATTTATAGTGCGACTGTAAGTAACTTCCTATTATATTTACTATTGTAATAAAATTAGTTTTTCTTAAGTGATAAAAGAATATAAAGATCAGATATTCTGGATTTTATATTCTTTTATTTTTGCTTTAAGCTAAATATTGAAACGTTATAATTATAAAGATTTTTTTTGTTTTAACGGTAGTAATTGCAAAAATGACTCTAAGGGGTAAAAAATTTTGTCTATTGAAACAAAAGTTAGTAAAAGTAAATATTTATATTTTGCACCGAAAGCCTTAATTTTCAGGCTTTCTTTTTTATGTCCTAATAAGTTACTAATATTTCCTTCATTTTTTGATGAATTAAATGTTAGTAAATGTAGGTGTTTGAAATAAACATTCGTAATTATAAGGAAAATTGAAGTAAAAATTTGTATTTATCGTAAATTGAAATAAAAGCTTGTAATTATAGAAAATGAACTTAGAATGTACAATTGCATGTTTATGCCATAAATTAAGCAAAAAGAAAATACTCGAAATATTACAGATTTTTGTTTTTTTTGTATATCAGATTAAGATGATTTAATTTTACATTTAATGTAAAATATGTTAATCTTAATAAGTACTAAAAAATTTATTGGAAGGAGGTAAATCCATGAAGAGAATTATTGGTATGATTACCCTATCATTACTAGTAATATCAACTACTCTACCAGTTAAAGCAGCTGCAGTAACTAACGTAGCAAAAGAGGTATATGTTACCCAACAGCTAAGATCTGCGGATACTGGAAAGATAACTGCAAGTGACGTACGTTTAAGGGCAACTGCAGGTCTTTCAGGTACTATTATTGCATTATTGCAAAAAGGTGAGTTATTAGAAGTAGGAGATGTTACAGTTAATAAAGATGGATATACGTGGTATGCTGTAAAGGTTATTTCTACTGGCAAAAGCGGTTATGTTGCATCTAACTATGTTGAAATAATTCCGCCAGAATAATAACCAAATTTTTATTTAAAAAAATATAGCCAGTAATGTAAATACATTACTGGCTATATTTTTAGGAGGTATGAATGAGAAAAAAGCTAATTTTATACTGCATAATATATGCGTTAATTTTAAATGGATGCTCATACGCTGATTCTAAAGGAGACACATACAATCATGACATTCCACTTATTGAATCAGATAAAGATTTTGATAATTTCTCCAATCAAAGCAAATTAGATATATCAGAGTATGAAAATACAAATGAATTAAAAATAGATAATAATAATTTTATTATAGACACGTATGAGATGATACAAAATTTAAATACACTATGTGAAAGCCCAAGGAAATTTGGAACTGAAGGCGAAGATAGGGCTGCAGAATTTTTAACTAACAAATTAATCAATTATGGTTATGTAAGTGAACTACAGTATTTTAATGTTTATAACAGAAATATTCTAGATGCTATACATGCACCATCAATATCCGAATATTTTCAAATAGATAAAGATGAACTACTTGGGAAAGCTAAAAATATTGTTACTCTATCCAATAACAAAGATAAAAGGGATCTTTATTTAGTCGCTCATTATGATACAACTAAAAATAGCATTGGTTCAGCAGATAATGGATCTGGAGTAATAGTAGTCTTAGAAGTTGCTAAACAGTTACAAAAAATAGTTTTACCATTCAATGTTAAAGTAGTTTTTTTTAGTGCTGAAGAATTCGCTTTGCAAGGTTCAACGTATTTTATTTCAAAAATGTCAAAAAACGAAAAAGAGAATTCAATCGGCTGTATTAATATTGATTTAGTTGGACAAGTAGGAGAGCCTGAGATAATGTTAAAAACTATAACTAATCAGATTAATGTATTATCAATATTAATTGATAAATACCATGATTTCAAACACGAATTTGGCTCTGCTAGTGATCACAGATCATTTTACATGGGCGGTATACCTGTAGTATACTTTGGTGACAATATTAATAATAAGATAGAGGATAATTCACCAGTAGATAGTGTTGACATTAATAAACTAAAAGAGCTTACAGAAATATTATGTGAGTTTATATCTAACCTTGATTTAAATGAATATAATGACCTACTAAAAAATTCATATAGTGAAAGTTATACTATAATTGATGGCCAAATAGAAATATTGGGTTATACATTGACAGAAGCAAAAGAGATTTTGAAAGAGGATGGTTCAGGTTCAAAACAGCAATATAAGCTATCAAGTGATAACGGTTCAAATATAATTATAACAGAAGAAGATAATCGATTTGTAGATATGAATTCAACAAATATTACCGCGAAATATCACTTATATGAAGATCAAATAAAATACACTACAATACAAGATAATAGTGATGAGTTAATAATTTATTATCAAGATTTGATTACTAGTAATAATTATGGTAAACTAGAGGGAGAAATCGATTTGAATACAGCTTTGGAACTAATAAAAAATCGTGATTTACTAATTAATAATAAGATTCAATGATATGAACAGAAGGCAGACAGATAACAATCGGTTGAAATTGGAGAAACTTAATGTCTCGTTT
>CAJJLI010000075.1 GCA_905192625.1 uncultured Clostridium sp.
CAAAGCCAGCCAACAGCAAGACGCCGATTTCGACAAATTGCAGACCCAACAGCATCGTTTTTTAAACGAGGGACTTATTTTTTTTTGGCTCTAAGTCAAGGTTTTGCCTCTGAGTCAAGGTTTGGGTTATGAGTAGTCTGAAGTACATACTTTGTACAATCTTATTTAATTGGGATATACCCAATAACAGCATTATTTTCGCTATTACATATCAAAATACTTCCTCAAGTGTATTTATATAATTCTATCGATTGAGTTCATTAATCAATCTTTTATTATAAAATAGAAGATAAGATCATCCATTCAAAATTCATATATCTATTGATAAAAATTAGAAAAACATATTGACATATACATTCTTTAGTGTACTATGTAACTACTTCACTAAGTGACAGTTGCATTGAGTTACAATTATATGATGAGTAAGCTACTTTTTCAGTATATCTTTGTGAGTAAGTCTTAAACAATAGATTGCTTACAAGCAAATCTTTAAGGGTAAATCTTAAACGGTAGATTACTTATAAGTAAATCTTAAAGAGTAATTCTTAAATAGTATTTGCTTAAAAAGATAATTGTAATAAGCAATGATTACTTTGGGTAAAAGTCTTTAGGAAGGAGAGATTTATGGAGTTTAATAATAATATGCCAATATATGTACAGGTAATCCAAGATATTAAAAAGCAGATTGTAAATGGAACTATGGAGCTTGGTAGTAAGCTACCATCTGCAAGAGATTTGGCAATTATATATCAAATCAATCCTAATACTGCGAATCGAATATATAAAGAACTTGAAATTGAGGAAATCTGTACCACAAAGCGAGGTCTAGGAACGTATGTAACAGAGGATAGCAATAAGATTGTGTTACTGAAAGAGGAGATGGCACAATCTTTACTAGAGAATTTCATTTCAGGTATGAAGGATTTATGCTATACCAAAGAAGAAGTGATTCGGGTGTTAAACGAAAAATATGATAATTAAGGAGAGAGCGAATGTTAGAGAGTAGAAAAGTTGTAAAACGCTATATGAGTAAGACTGCCGTTAATGGTGTAAGTTTTGACGTGGAACCTGGCAAAATTTATGCTTTGTTAGGACCAAATGGAAGCGGAAAGACAACATGGATGAAAATGGTTGCCGGTTTAATTAAACCAACAAGTGGAGAAATCTTATTTAAAGGAAATCCTATTGGAATCGAATCTAAGAAAAAGATAGCGTATATGTCAACGGAACCATTCTTTTATAATTATATGACGATTAAAGATGTAGGAAAGTATTATCAAGATTTCTTTGCAGATTTTAGCATGGGGCGTTATGAGGAATTATTGGCTCGTATGGAACTTAATATGAGTGATAAGGCAAAGAACCTATCCTCGGGTATGGCAGCGAAACTAAAGATTGCTGCTACATTAGCAAGAAAAGCTGAACTTTATCTTCTTGATGAACCACTTAATGGTATTGATATCATCGCTAGAGAACATATCATTAATACTATTTTAGAATCAGCAGAAGAGAATACATCAATCGTGATCTCAAGTCATTTAGTGGATGAGCTTGAAAAGATTATAGATAACGCAGTGTTCATTAAGAATGGAAATCTTGTACTTGAAGGTGAAGCAGAGAGCATTCGAATCCAGCGTGGAAAATCTATCGTTGAATTGTATAAAGAAATTTATGCCTAAATGGGGAGGAGTCGGTAGAGAAAAATATTTCAACCGACAGTAAGGAGAATATTATGTTTAAATTAATGAAATATGAAATAAAAAAGCAAATGCTTTCAAAAATAATCATTCTTATTACATTAGGAATCTTACAGTGTGGATTTGCATACGGAATTTTAGCAGATAGTGAAAAGACAATCGCAATTTTTGTTGGTTTATTTGTATTTGTAGCGATCGCAGCAACTGTATTTGTTTCTTTTGAAAGTATTTTAACATTTTCGAATGATCTGAAAACGAAACAAAGTTATATGTTGTTCTTAACACCAAATTCAACGTATTCAATTGTTGGTGCAAAGGTACTTTCAGCAATAGCTCAAATTTTATTAACTGGAGTGGCATTTGCTGCAATCATAATCGGTAATATCATCTTTTTGACGGTACGATATGATTCACTTGGAAACTTAATGAAAACAGTGAATGAACTAATCAATCAAATGTTAGGTGCCGACATAGACTTAAGATATATTGTTGCTGTATTAACATTCTTAGCTCTTAATTGGTTAAGCGTTGTAATTATTGCAATGTTATCTATTACATTAAGTTCCACATTTTTAGCAAATAACAAATTCAAAGGATTTGTTAGCGTAGCGATTTTCTTTGGATTAAATTTTATATTAACTAAAATATATGAATTATTAATACCAACGATTACATTTACAATCAACGATTTTATTATAACAGATATCGCAATACTAGTCGTGATTGTAATTTCCTATTTTGCAACTTCATTTATGCTTGATAAGAAGGTTAGTGTATAATATCTTAGTATTGTAAGTGAATATATAGCTTTCTAAAAAGAATAAGTATATAATCCCTAAATTGCGAGACAAATAAGTAACTTTAAATAGTTCTTTTATTACAAAGTTTATATTGCATAGTTTTTTAAAAATTTTAAGCCATAAATTTAATCTAGCAGAGTGTATAAAAAAAGCGAGTGTCATAACAGTTTAAATGTATGACATTCGCTTTTTCTTTTAAGCACGGTGTACCATAGGAGTGAAATCTTCACTATCGGCACAAAAGAAACCATCACAATGACTTAAAATAGTTTGCATTATCTTTTTTACAGTTTCAAATTGCGCTGGAGGAAAAGTAACCATAAAAAGTGTTTGAATTTGATTGTGCTTTAAAAAAGCATCTCCTTCTTTATCTTTAAAGTATGGTTTTAATGGTTCAAAATCGATACTTTCTTTCTCTGATAATTCAATTTCTAAAATATTAGCAGCTTCCCAGATTTCCATTGTATAATTATCTTTTAAGATATCATAGATTGCTCTAACGTTTATATCATCAGGACTCATAAAAAACCAATCACCAGTAATTAAATTATTATCTTGCTTTTTAGAAGGGGTATTTTTTTTATTAAACATATTTGCACCTGCGTCTTTCAATATTTTAACGTGAGTTTTTTTATACTTGCTATAAGTTTGCTTCATTCATTCAATACATATGTAAACGAATAATTTAGATATAAATTTTATTCCGATTTTATGTTATGACGAAATTAATTAAGAATAATTATAACATGATATATTTAAATTTTCTATGATATTTCTGATTTATGCCATTAAATTAGTAAGGATAGAGTTTGGTTTGCTAGCGCTGATGTTATCCGTACTTATCAGCCTAAAATGGATTATGAGAAATTTATGACCAAGTAAAATAATGATTCAGCAAACTGGACATCGTTTAACGAAATATATTTGACACAGGAATTATATTTTATAAACCATACAAAGTGTGAAAAATAAGGACTTAATATTAGCACGCTTTTTACATTACCAGGATATTACGTTCTATAAAAAATTTAAGAGCCCATTACGAAAAGCAAGAAATGGCACAAAATACATCTTCTTATGGCACGATGTTTTATTCCATTTGACTTATAATCAGAAGTAGTAAGAATCATATTAGTTAATGTTATAATTTTTCTATTGTAAGTAGTAACTGTTAATTTCCTTCCTTACAAAACAAAACATTAGCAATATGAAGAACTACGTTTCTAAGATTTACATAGTAAGACACTAATTTATTCATGATATGAAAGGAAGTTTATTATGAGTCAACAAAGAGAATATCAAAATCCTGTACAAAGAGGATTTTTCCCGGATCCATCCGTAATTCGTGTTGGAGAGGATTATTATATGGTGAATTCATCATTTCAGTATTTTCCAGCGATTCCAATTTCTCATTCAAAAGACATGGTAAATTGGCATGTAATTGGGCATGCAGTAGCGAACCCAGAATATTTACCAATTGAAGACATTAAGGATTCTCATGGTATATGGGCTCCAGATATTTCTTATCATAACGGAACATTTTATATCTTTGCTACGTTGCGTTTAAATGGAGATGGAACTAGGGATAAAAATGTATTAAGACGTCAGCTTATGGTTACCTCAAAAACACCAGAAGGACCTTATTCTGCACCAACTTGGTTAGAGGCTGATTGCATTGATCCATCTCATTTTATTGATGATGATGGAAAACATTATATGGTGATTGCAAGAGCAGCTACAGTATACCCACTGAGTGATGATTGTAAATCATTGATCGGAGAACCACAGGTTGCTTGGGCTGGAACAGGAGAACGTGCACCAGAAGGACCGCATATTATGAAAAAAGATGGTTGGTATTATGCAATCGTAGCGGAAGGTGGAACTGGATATGGACATGGAATTAATGTTGCAAGATCAAGAAACCTTTTTGGACCTTATGAAGAATGCCCATACAATCCAGTAATGCGACAAAAGGATCCTACGGCACCAATTCAAAGAGCAGGGCATGGAAAACTAGTGCAAACACAAAATGGTGACTGGTGGATGTATTATTTACTTGGTAGACCAAACTGTGGTAATTATACAACGATCGGTAGAGAATCTGGACTTGATCCAGTAACTTGGACCGAGGATGGTTGGTTTATTGTAAATGAAGGAAAAGGACCAAGTTTAACTCAGGTGGCACCAAATCTTCCAGAGTGTAAATTTGAGAGAAATCTGTTCGATGATTTTAATGAAGAGAAATTAAATCTTGAATGGGAATTTGTTCGTTTGCCTGACAATGGTTCCTGGTCATTAACGGAACGTCCAGGGCATTTTAGAATATGGACAAGGGACGGACAGTTAAATGAAATCAGAGCTAAAAATACCTTACTTCGAAGAGAACAGGAATTAAGTTATACAGCCGAGACAAAATTAGAGTTTAACCCTTCTAATAATGGAGAGCAGGCAGGTTTAACTTGTTATTATAGTACAGCTACCTATGCTAGATTTAGTCTTTGCTATGAAGAAGGTAGAAAGTTGCAATTAGTGATTAATCGCAATCATGGAGAAGAATTAATTGCTGAAATAAATGAAGTAAAAGAAGGTCCTGTATACTTAAGAGTTAAAGTAGAAAAACTTACAAGAACTTTTTACTATAGCTATGATGGTAACACTTGGGAAGAGGCTGGAGTGTTAGAGAACTGCATCTATTTATGCGATGAGGGTGTTCCAGGTGATCCTAAGAGACATACAGGTACTTTGGTTGGAATTTATGCAAACAACGGCGGCTGTGGTAGTAGAATTGCAGCAGATTTTGATTATTTTAAATACGAGGATTAAGGTTTTAAAAAGTATACTAAAGTGATGTAACGAGATGTAGGTAAAATGTAAGAGATATGTTTCATTTGACATTGGGGTGTCGTAGGAATGAAACATTAGGTTATAAAGTTATAAGTAAGTAGCTTAAATGGAAACGGAAATCCCTTTGAGTTTATATGGAATCTAGAAGCTGTGGCACTATCCGAAAAAGTAGTGCGTACAGCTTCTTTTTACACTTTTAACGTTATGTTATATTTTACTGGTATAATGTTTCTTTGATTACATAAAAACGCAAGATGTTCTTACTTAATAACTGAGTTTACCCACATAGGGTGCAGAGAGTATACATTTCATATGATATTCTGTTTACGGATTTAAAATTAGACGAGTTATCATATCTGTAATCACATATTAGATAGCAAATTCTGTTATAAAATGGTTTTGTACATTGTAAACTTTTCTAAATCATAGTAGAATAAATGAAATTAGTTATTGTAATAGAATTTAATTAAGATAATGAAGCATTTAGTTTTAGAGGAGGAAAAGAAATGGCAAATGTAAAACCTTTTTATTGTATTCGCCCGAACAAAGAAGTAGCAAAGCGTGTAGCAGCTTTACCCTATGATGTTTTTAGCCGTGTTGAAGCGAAAGAAGAAGCCAAAAAAGACTCACTTTCCTTTTTAAATATTGATCGCCCAGAGACTCAGTTTGAAGATACTATGGATATGTATGATGATAGGGTGTATAAAAAAGCAAAGGAATTGTTAGAGGAACGTAGAAACGATGGTACCTATATCAAAGAAAATAAGGAATGCTATTATATATATGAGCTAATCATGAATGGCCGTTCGCAAACTGGAATTGTAGCGTGTGCCTCGATTGATGATTACCAGAATAATGTGATTATGAAACATGAAAATACAAGAGAAGAAAAAGAAATTGATCGAATTCGTCATGTAGATACTTGCAATGCACAAACAGGACCTATTTTTTTAGCTTACCGCTCCAATGAAGAGTTACACAATATTGTTGCTAAGGTAAAAACAGATGATGCTTTGTATGCTTTTACAAAAGAGGATGGTGTAACCCATAATGTTTGGCTGGTTGACGATGACTCTATGATCCAAAGAATAAAAGAAATTTTTCATGGGATTCATCATATTTACATAGCGGATGGACACCATAGAGCTGCATCCGCTGTTAAAGTAGGATTATCAAGAAGAGAAAAACAGGGGACATATACTGGAGAAGAAGAATTTAATTATTTCCTATCTGTTTTATTTCCTGAAGATGAGTTAATGATATTACCATATAACCGAGTGGTTCGTGATTTACATGGACATACAAATGAAGAGTTTTTGGAGTTAATTTATAAGAATTTTATGATTCGTTGTGTTGGAATAGAAGCTTACGAACCTAAGAAAAAAGGTAGCTTTGGTATGTATCTTGATGGAAAATGGTATGAATTGATTGCTCATGATAATCTTTTAAGAGAGGATGATCCAGTAAAACAATTGGATGTTTCTATTTTACAGGATTATTTATTAAATCCAATCTTGGGAATTAAAGATCCAAGAATTGATGAGAGAATTGACTTTATCGGTGGAATACGTGGACTAGGTGAATTGGAACATAGAGTTAAAACCGATATGAAAGTTGCATTTTCAATGTATCCAACGTCCATTCGTGAATTATTTGCAGTTTCCGATGCAAATCAATTAATGCCTCCAAAGTCAACATGGTTTGAACCTAAATTAAGAAGTGGTATTTTTATTCATTCATTGGATTCTGAATAAAAAGTTCTGCAAAGAAATAAGCAATTGCGAAAATTAGTAATTTAAAAATAAACGATTGCGAAATTTAGTAATTCGTAAATAAGTGATTGAGGTATCAGTAATTAGTAATAAGAATCACGAAGTAATTAAGTTAGAAGAAACAAGAGGTTAACATGTTTGTTGATACATTAATATTATCCGATGAAAAATGGAAGAACCAAGATGAGATACTTCTTTCGTATGTTTCCGAAGAACGAAAGGAACGTTTGCTAAGATATCGATTTGATATTGATCGTAAGCTATCGTTATATTCTGCTTTGATTGTCCATATGAGAGCGGTGCAGCAGATGGATATTAGTAATCTGGATGTTCATTTTATTAAAAAGGAAGATGGGAAACCAGTACTTGATGGTTTTCCAGAATTCCATTTTAATATATCCCATACGCGTAATGCTGTGATGTGTGGTTTTTCGAACGAAGAACTTGGCGTTGATGTTGAAAAAATTAGTAAGGCACCATTTGATATCATGAGAAAATGTTTTACACAAAACGAAATCGACTGTGTGGATACAACAGTGGAAGAGAATGCTGATTTTTATAAAATATGGACGAGGAAAGAAGCGTATGGAAAGCTAAGAGGAATTGGAATTTCAGACGATGTATTTCGATTCGACACTCTACAGCCAAAAGAAAAGATTGCGTTTGAAACTTGGAGAGAAAATAACTATATATTCTCAGTTTGCCTTGAAGGTAAACAGATAGAGTGCATAAAAAGAAAAATAACCGAAGAGATGCTATTTGATTTTTTTGTATCCAATCAGAAAAGTTAAATCCTTGAATACTCAGTTTGTGAAGCCATT
>CAJJLI010000076.1 GCA_905192625.1 uncultured Clostridium sp.
TACATTACTAATGACCTCTCGTAAATCACCCAATGAAATTTCTGTATCTATTAATCTTGAAGTTTTCATTATGTTATTTCCACTATACTTAGTAGTCGTGTGAACATCCCTTTTTATAAGTATTGGCTTTTTATCTTTCAGCTTATTCAATAGATAATCAATAGTTTTATAAGAAAGTGTTTCACTCAATATCACAATTGAGAACCAATTAATATACGACTTATTACTTAATGATTTAATTATACTTTCTGATACAAGAACCTCACAGTTCAAGCGTTGAAGTTTATGTTGAAGATTTTGCTCATTGAGAATTGTTTCAGTAATAATTAGTATTTTCTTCATTTGATATATCCAACCCTTTTTATTTTGTCTGAAATTAATCGTATAACATTTTTCTTTATTGATATTGAGATGAAAGAAAAGTTCTCTATATGAAATAGTTTAACAAAGATATTCTTTAATAAAAGTTTCCTAGGCTCCAAGTACATTTGCTTCATAGTTATACGATCATTATTGATTTTTCATAAGTAAGAGTAACCAAAACTTGTGTAGATTTTATGTATAACCAAAGATTCATTTCCAAGCAATAAATATACTAACTTAAATTAGACAATAATTGTATATAAATCTAACCTTTACAATACGTGAACAGGATGCTGCAGTTATACATAACCAACAATAAGTATTCAAGTCATTTTTTGAATTTTTATCTCTCATGTAATTCAATTAAGAGCACTGGATCTAAGTTACAAATAGGAACCCAGTTGCTGTTTTTAAAAAAAATCGGTAACAAGCTTAATTTATATTAAAAGCTAGCTACCGATTTATATTTCTATTCTATTTTTCAAATTTTTTTAACAGTGCTATGGTTTTAGCGTCAGAGATAGTAAACTCTTTTAATTTGATAACGATTAATTTACATCAGCGGAATCCACTAAGGGAATTTTTATTCTTTGCACCGTTATTTCAATTAAATTTTAGTGTCCTCTTCCTTGATGTCCTCCCCTATTATGTTGTTGAACTTGACTTTTTTGTTCTTGATTATGATGCTGTTTTACATTTGGCGTTGTAGCTTGTGTTTGGCTTGCTTGTACTGGTTGCTGAACTTGTTGAGAACGGTGAGTTTGTTGTTGCTGTGCATATGCTTGTTGTGCCTGTGCTTGTTGTGCCTGCGCTTGTTGTGCCTGCGCTTGTTGTGCCTGCACTTGTTGTGCCTGTGCTTGTTGTGCCTGTGCTTGTTGTGCTTGTGCTTGTTGTGCCTGTGCTTGTTGTGCTTGCACTTGCTGCGTTTGTTGCGCCTGTGTTTGCTGTTGTTGTGTATTATTTTGATTGTGAGTATGTTGTCCTGTCTGAGTACAATTTGCTACCCCGCAGCTATGATTCGCATGACCATCTTCTTTATGATGACCATAAAATGTCGTTCCATTATGTTGATGTGATTCGGTAATTGTGCAACCTTCTACCCCACAGACTTTGTGCTCATGGTTACCCTTAATATTACATCCGCTAACATTACATGCCTTTTGCTTTTGTAGATTCATCGTAACAGCAGTAGCTTTTTGTGTCGTATTTTTCTTCTGGTGATCATGCCCATCATTTTCATTATGACCGAAATAAATTTTTCCGTCATGAATATGTTCTCCTTTATTTGTACAATTTTCAACCTGACAAATTGAGTGCTTATGAACTCCAATTTGACTACAATTTTCGACAACACAATTGAAATTCTTTCCAGTTTGAATATTATCCATTTGTTGAATACCGCTAGCTGTGCCACCTAATGCATAAGCTGACATTGCAAGTATTAATATTTTGTTCACTTTAAAATCCTTCTTTCTGCTCTATTAGCAATTATTAATTGTACCTAACTCTAAATCAGTATTCTAACTCCTCTCCTAAACTTTTTATTTTATGGTAAATGACACTGTTTTTGACCGATTTAAATATATTAGTCTCATAAACTCAATGCCTTTCACCTAATTGTTCTTCAAACTTATGATCATCTTCAGTTTTATTTCCAGATTCATTATTGCTATGAGGTTCAATTCCATTTTTGTGATGTTGAATCGTTTGATTTCTGATATCGCTTAGTGAGTGTTCTCGGCATTCATCAATCGTTGCTTGACTGTCATATTTTTGAAGCTCTTGAATCGCTAAGTATTTCGCTGGAGATACATTTTTTTTATGCGAATGGACCTTCGTATCATAGCCAACAGAAAATACTTCTTCTGTTGGTTTGATCTTATTCTGCTTAAGTACATTGCTTACCGACTCTTTCAAGTAGTTCAATTGACTGTTTTGTTTCTTTTTGTTTTTATTTTGAAGAGTAATACTCACTAATCCATTGTCGTCAATGTATCCCTGTTCAGTCATGGTACTAATCAAATCTTTTACTGCATCAGTGTACTTTTTATTCTCAACATCAAGTTCCTTTAGTACACTCTGGCCATCTTTATTGTAGGCATAAGCTCCGACAACTCGATCAAAAGAATTCACTTTTAGTTCAACACTTGGATTTACATCTATATCGATAAATGCAGTTTCCTTTGCATACATCTTTAAGGAACCAAAAATGAGAAAACCGACAAGGGCGAGAGAAAATATCGGAACAATAATTTTTCTAAATTTTTTATTTGATTTTCTCTTTCTTATTTCCCTCATCCTTTTCTGAGTAGCTTCTATAAGGGCTTCTTCTACTTTGATACTATCGAAAGCTTCTTTAATTTCATTCTTCAAAAAAATCCCCTCCTAGCTTCTCCTTTAGTTGTTCTCTAGCTCTAGCCAGCCACGTATAAATAGTATTCTCTTTTTTTTGTAGGATTTTTGAAATTTCAATTGCTGAATAACCTTCATAGTAAAAAAGATAAATGACAATTCGATACTTTTCAGGCAAACTCAAAATTACTTCAATAAGCTCTTTGTTTTCACTACTGATATCCAATGGTTCTATAAACAAATCATCTAATGAATCTACTTTTTTTCTAAAAAAGTTTTTTATTTTGTCTTTACAAGCATTGATCGTGACGCGAATTATCCACGCTTTTTCATGATCATCATTCTCGAAATCTTTATCTGATAATAGATATTTCACAAAAACATCTTGAAAAACATCTTCTGAATCATGGTAATTCTTTAAGTGTACGATACATATTTTTCTTACAATATCAGAATATGTTGTAAGTGCTTGATTGACCTCTTGCTCGTTCCTCATTTCATCCCTCCAAAGCCAAATCAACTAGTAATGTTTCTAGTTGATTTCATTTCCATACTTTGTCTGTGCAATTGGTCAATAAATACTGTTCTAAAGTATATACGACCAACACACGACTATCCTTTCAACAATTTACAAATATTTTGAATTTCTTTCTAAGAAATCACTCCTTTAGCAATACTTTGATTATTTGCCCCTGAATGTATCAACAACTTCACAAAAATGATTTTCCTTTCTAAATGACTTTAAAAGAAAACTCTCCTTTAATTATTAGTGATATTGGAAATTAAAAAAATTGGAAATACTCTACTTATAGGATATCTAATTTTTGTCATACTAGCAGCAATTTCTAATAATTCTATATGTAATAATGTTGAAAACAAACTTGATTTCTTTTTAATACTCCAATTCTATTCATCATATTTAAATTTATGATGCTTTTTCAAAAACTCAGGAAATATTCGAAGGTTTACTAAAAATTTTTAAAGAGAAACAAACGAATCTATTTTGTAGTAACTTCGTAAAATATTCAAAATTGATAATTGATTTAGCTTAATGTTAAAAAAATCTATTTTATCTAATTTTCGTAAACAGTGATCTTAGAGAATCCCAAAAATCAATTTTTGTAAGCCAGTTGAATCAGATAAAAGAAAACCTCTATAACTGAGTAATTTGATTCAACAATAGATATTTAATAAATTTCCCAACTTTAATGAATTCTGAGGTAATCTCGCTGAAAAAGAAAGTTGATTCAATAGGCGAGCACTATTCTATACTAAAGGCATTACAACCGAGTATGTTACTTACCAAGTGAATCCGAAATATTACATAGGGTTTAGCAATACTTTTTAAACTTTTTTTGAGAGACTTCGGTGTTATAGCTTTATGTTGTTTGAGTGATTCATTCGTGTTACAGATACTTGTTCTCAGACTCCGATGTAAGCAATTGATGCGTTGATGATTTTTTTTATTGACAAATATAACTCAAACTAATTTGATAATGAGCACAAAAACACCAAATAACCTGAATTCCCTAGAGAGTCAGGCCATTTGGCTTATAAGTACTTAATCAATGTGATTTCAAATTTTTTTTAAGAGTTCAATTGTGACACAGACTGCAAATATTTTGATCTTACTATTAATAAAAAAAGCATCAGATTGCATTATTACTAATTTAGAACATTCTTTCGAATGAATACTTTTTTGAATGTAATTTGTACTCTCAATTATTAGATAATTACCTAATTTTGTGAAATGAAAATCAAATTTAATAGCTATGAGAATTTTAGAAATAAAAAATTGAATTTCATTACTTTCGGTTCTTATCTGACAGATGTACTGACTCTCTTACCGATACTACTTAGTAACTCATTCGAAATTGTGTTGTTTAGTTTAGCACAGTTCTCAATACTGGGATATACGTTTAGTAATTCATCAACTGAAATTTTTTCTATTTCATTTAGATCAACTAACATCATATCCATACATATTTTACCAATTTGTTTAACTATAATACCTTTATATGATAAACAAAACCCTGAATCTGATAATGAGCGCGATATACCGTCAGCATAGCCAATACTCACTACTCCAATTACCCGTGGTTCAGAAAACTTCGTATTTAATCCGTAGCCAATAGTTTCTTCCGCTTTAACATGCCTTTTTTGCACTAATTTTGCTTCTACTGAAATTATTTGCTGTACATCGACAGAAACTTTCGTAATATCATCCACTGCACTTTTCATTCCATACATAAGAATACCGATTCTGGCATAATCATATTTCAACCAAGGATAATTCAAAACTCCATAACTACTCTGAATATGAGTGACGCCATAATCAATACCTTTTCGATCTAAATCAGCTAAAATTTTATCATATGTCTCTATTTGCTTTTTCGATCGTTCAACAGACTTTTGATCCAGTGAATCTGATGAACCCAAGTGAGAATAAACTCCTTCAACATTTAAATGAGCCATTTTAAAAATTGGTTCAATTTTATCAATGGTTGGTTCTACTCCTAACCTATGCATACCTGTGTCGATTTTCAAATGACATGAAATTTTGATACCCCTACTATTCATCCTAACTGCATGGTCCTCACCAACTATCGTTTGAATAATTGAAAACTGTCTTAGATCTTCAGCTCTTTCTGGAGAGGTGTATCCTAAGACTAATATTTTTGCTTGAATCCCAGCTTTTCTTAGGCTGATCCCTTCATCCACTGTGGCAACTGCAAAAAAATCAACCCGATTATTTTCTAATATGTCAGCAACTACATTTGCATCACAGCCATACGCATCTGCTTTGATAACGGCCATAATTTTTGTTTCAGAATTCAGAACTCTAGAAATTGCATTCAAATTTTTTTCCAAAGCTGTTCTTGAAATGGTTTTAATTGCCCTTAATTCATTTTTTTCGATAGAATATACCCCTCTTTCTAAAATTTATAGCAAGAAATGATGCGCAATATGATAATGCCACCACAACAATAAAATTAATGAAATTGTTTTTTAACAAAATGATCCATTGTGAAATAAAATGGAGAGTAGCAATGAACCAAGGATGGATCACATACATAATCATCGATTTTTCTTTAGCCAACTTTAAATGAATTTTTGGATACCATTTAAGTATGAGTGGAAAAATGAAGAGCAATACAAAGGGTAATGAAATGTACATACTATCATGCTTCGGTAATGAAAATCGATGAACAAAGTACCCTTCACAAAGTAAAGTGAATAGAAAAATAATTGAAAAAAGCTTCATTCTAAAAAAGTCAATATCCTGTTGAGATACTTTTCTTAAATAGATTCCTATACATAAAAACAATGGTACAAAAAATAAGCCATTTCTAGTGTAGCCAACCGAATCAAATATTAGACTGTAGAAAATTTTTAGTGTAACATTTTCCCTGACCACTCCGTACCAGCTATCACCAAAGACACCCATTACGTAGAGCAAAGAGGAAACAAAAATTGTTGTTTTAAATGAAAGATGCTTCAACATTATTATCACAACTAATGATCCCAATATTACTGCAGGAAAATACCACAAATGATACATTATCCCTTCAAATACGAGTAACTTTATAAGCTGTTTGACTGATGTATCGAGGGATAGGTTACCATTATATATTGCTAGTGGAACATATAATAATGTGACTAGTAGATAAAATTTACACTGCCTTTTTAAGAACAATAGGTAGTTTCTTTTACTTGATGAAGTCGTTTCAACTACGATATTCCCCAATACGAAATAGCCAGTTACTAAGAAAAAAAAAGGAACCGCAATTCTAAACAGAGTTAACGTCAACAAAGTATTAAGATTTGAATCTGCCGACCCAAAAGGAAATGTATGAATTGCAATAATCATTACCGCAGCAATTAATCTAAACTGATCGATTCCAAGTATTTTCTTACTATTCATCCAAAGTTACCTTAAGACCTTGAATGAATGCAATGTATTCTTCTAATACCCATCCTTGACTAGATATTATTTGACTATGCGGAACGCCAACATATCTAAAATGCCACGGCTCATAACCAATTTTAGTGATATGAGTTTTGTTTTTCGGATAACGTAGAATAAAACCATAACTAGCAATCCTTTCCAAAAAACGATCCACAACCTTACCACGATCAAAAGTAGGAGCAATCTTATCATTTTTTATTCCCTTAATCCCAATATCAAAGGCTAGACCAGTATGATGTTCGCTGCATCTTTCAGCCGCAACATATTCTTTTGTATATTTTTCTCCATGATGCTTTATGGAATACTGGATCAACGCCTTTTGCTCTTCGATCGAACGATACCCATCCAGTATGTCGATCTCGCCTTCTATCGCCGCCTCTTTTAATAGCTTTGTCAGGTTTTCTAGAACTTTTGGATGTAGGAGAACTTCATTTGATGAGAAAGGAACCTTTACTAGTGGAGGACTTAAATTTTTCCGTATTATTGGATATTTCCTATTAACTAACTGAAGAAACATATTTTCCATAGCTTTCCTCCGCTAAAAAAATGAGTTTCGTAAGTATCTCAGGATAGCTTACCCCAGCTGCTGCGAGCATTGCAGGAAATCTTGAATGACTCGTAAACCCTGGCATCGTATTAATCTCATTAAGTAATATCTCTCCACTTTTAGTTACAAAAAAATCAATTCTAGATAATCCTCGGCATCCTAAAGAACGATAAAGTAATTCTGCGGATTGCTTTATTTTTTTACTCAATTGTGTTGGGATTCGTGCAGGTGTATGAATTTTAGCGGATAGCAGCTGATACTTCTCAACGTAATCAAAGAAATCAGTTTGTAGATCAATTTCGTCACACTCTCCAATAATTAACTCTTCATTTCCTAAAATGCCGCAGCCAATCTCTATTCCATCAACACTTTTTTGGATAATTAATTTATTACAATAAACGAAACCTTTATCTAACGCTAGTTTCAGCTCATGCATACTATTTGCTTTAGTAATTCCTTTAGAGGATCCTCCCTCATTAGGTTTGACAAAAATCGGAAACCCCTGCTCAGTGGTGAATGTGTTGATTTTTTCTTCTAATGAATCTTTTTGACTAACTATTATTGAAGGAGTGCTTTCGATCCCCAGACTTTTTGAAAAGAGATGCAGGATCCATTTATTCATACATAAAGTGGAAGAAAGGATATGCCGGACACCTCATAATCGCCGATGGTGTCCAACTTGACGC
>CAJJLI010000077.1 GCA_905192625.1 uncultured Clostridium sp.
CCAATGATTGTTGTGATCGATGTTACTACTTGTGTGAAACTTTGATTCAAACTCATACTTAAGGTATCGACATCATTTGTTACGCGAGATAATACTTCACCATGTGTTTTTGTATCAAAATATCTCATCGGCATACGATTGATCTTTTCCGAAATATCCTTACGCATCTTAAAGCTGACTTTTTGTGAAATTCCAGTCATTAGCCAACCTTGGATGATGGAAAATAATGCACTAATTAAATATAATGTTAAAAGCCATAATAAAGTTCTACCGATTTTTGTGAAATCAATTCCTACTCCACCTTGGATTTTACTAACAAACCCTTCTCCAAGCTCTGTTGTAACATCACCTAAGATGGTCGGTCCAATGACTGAAAATATTGTACTACCAATTGCAAAGAGAAATACAACGACAAGTTGTAACTTGTACTGTGCCATTACTTTCATTAATTTTCCAATTGAACCTTTGAAATCTTTCGCTTTTTCTGTGCCAGCGCCCATCGGTCCTTTTCCCATCGGGCCTCTTGGTCTTCCACCTACTTTTTCATTACTCATTGAACTCACCTACCTTTCACCCTGATCTAATTCAGCAGAGGATAACTGTGAAGAAGCGATTTGTTTGTAAACATCACAAGATTTTAATAATTCTTTGTGTGTACCTTTGCCAACAATTCGACCTTCATCTAATACTAAAATTTGTTCTGCATTCATAATATTACTAATACGTTGCGCTACAATAATCATTGTACTATCTTTTATCTCTTCACGTAATGTCTTTCTTAACACTACATCTGTTTTGTAATCAAGGGCTGAAAAACTGTCATCGAAAATATAAATTTCAGGATCCTTTGCTATAGCACGGGCAATGGATAAACGTTGCTTTTGTCCACCAGAGACATTGCTACCACCTTGTGAAATTGATTCTTCATACTGATTTGTTTTTGCTTCGACAAATTCAGTTGCTTGGGCAATTCGAGCTGCACGGCGTATCTCTTCCTCTGACGCTTTTTCTTTACCAAATCTAAGATTTGATGATATTGTTCCAGTAAACAATACACCTTTTTGAGGTACATACCCAATTTTACTACGTAGCTTTTCACAGGAAACGTTTCTGACGTCTACTCCATTAACTAATATTTCACCATCTGTAACATCATAAAGTCTTGGTATTAACTGGATTAGAGTAGATTTTCCACTTCCTGTACTACCAATAATTGCTGTTGTTTCCCCAGGTTTTGCTGTGAATGTAAGGTCATGTAACACATCTTCTTCAGCACCTGGATAACGGAAGGAAACATGATTGAATTCTACATAACCTGCTTTGCTAGGTACAAATTCATTTGTTTCTTTTGTTTCAACAATGGATAAATCAGTATCGAGTACCTCTGAGATACGTTTTCCTGATACAGCAGCACGTGGAAGAAAGATTGAAATCATACATAGCATTAAGAAGGACATAATGATTTGCATTGCATATTGTATGAATGCCATCATATCACCAACCATCATATCGCCACTATCAATTCCATGGCCACCTTCCCAAAGAATAAGAATCATTGTTCCATTCATAATTAACATCATAACAGGCATCATGAATGTCATAACACGGTTTACGAATAAACTCGTTTTTGTTAAATCTTTATTTGCTTGATCAAATCGTTTCTCTTCGTATTTTTCAGTACTAAATGCACGAATAACAGATAAACCTGTTAAAATTTCTCTTGTTACAAGATTTAATCGGTCTACCAACTTTTGCATTGCCTTAAATTTTGGCATCGCAAGTACGAATAGTGTTACAACAAAAATGATTATTACAGCTACAGCAAGAGCGATTACCCATGCCATAGATACATTGGTATTTAATACTTTTATAACACCACCGATGCCTAGGATCGGTGCATAAGCAACCATACGTAAAAACATAACTACTAACATTTGTACCTGTTGTATATCATTTGTACTACGAGTAATTAAAGAAGCTGTTGAAAATTTATCAAATTCTGCATTTGAAAAGCTAACAACCTTTTTAAATGTCATACTTCGTAAATCTTTCGCAAATGTTGCTGCAATTCGTGATGCTATATATCCAATAATAATGCTTGTAATCATTGCGACTAATGCAAGACCTAACATTTTAAGTCCTGTCACTGTAATAAAATTAGTCTGAATATGATCGGTATCGATTCCAACCGCACTATATTCTCCTTTTATTGCTGTAGCGGCACCGCTTGATACCATGCTCTCCGGAAGTTCCGCAAACTTTTCTAGCATTGGCTGCACGATTGCCATCCTCTGCTCCTCTGGCATAGCTTTTAAAATATCAACCATGCTAGCATCTTTCATACTTTCTGGTATGGATGCAGCCAATGATTCTTTCATTGCTTTTGTTGTATCTGAATCTGTAGATAGCATCGTATACATCATCATTGCCTTAGACATAGTTGCTTCAAAGTCTAGGTTCTGCAAATTCTCTTTTCTAACATATAAATTTTCTGAAGCTAATAACGGATATTTCTTTATATAATTTGCAATGAGTCCTTCATCCGCCTGTTCTCTATCAATAAAATCATATGAGTTTAATATGTTCTCCTTTTCTTCTGGGGTTGTGAAGATTAAAATATCATTCATTGTATTTTCCCTTACAACCTCTGGAGAATTTTCTGTGATACCACCTTGCTGAATTCCAACGTTAACTATGTCGGAAGTATACGATGGAAGTGATAAGTCACAGTACGCTTGTAAAATCAACAATACAAATACAAATATGATTGGTACTATTGATTTTTTTAAGTATTTCAAAAGTTTTAGCATATACTATCTCCCTTTTCATTGTCTTTACTTTTATCATAATCAAAATATTTATCAATTTTTTGAGCCATGATTTCATAGATTTGATTCATCAATTTTATAAACTCATCCATTTGTTCAATTCCAAGCTCTTCAATCACGTCAATCGCAAATTGATTCATATTTTCTTTTGATTCTGTTATGAGTTTTTCCCCTTTTTGTGACAGATGTACATATACATTTCTACGATCTTTTGGCGTCGTAGTACGTTCGATATATCCTTTCTCCTCTAGGGAGCGTAACATTTTTGAAGTCGCAGATTTTGATAAGTAGAGTTTTTTTCCAATGTCTCCCACCTTCGCACCTGGTAAATCATCGCCATTTTTTTTATTCCACTCTAACATGTGTTGAATTGCATTTAACATCATGTATTCGCCTTGATATAACTCACTTCTTGCAGTACTATTTGAAATTAATTTTTTCATTTTATGGCTTACGCTCATAAAATCATGACCATACTCCAACGCGGTTTTATATTTTCCATCGTCCAATTAGTTCACCCCCTTAATTGTTGAGTACTTCAACTATTATATTCAGATTCTAATGAAATGCAAGTAAATTTTAAAAATTTTATAAAAAACTAATATTATTTATAAAGTTTCTACGATATTTATCAATTGATTACTTTTGTTTTTATTTAATTCTTAAGTAGTGTAAAAACGGCATATATTATGAAAAAAGTTGATTGTTTTTATATACAATCAACTCCTTTTCGTAATCAAATATTATAAGCATCTTTAATTCGTGAAAAAGTCTAAGATATTCCATCCATCGGATGTGTTCGCCTTATATAACTCAGTATATCCACAACGCCTACAACTTATTGTTATAAATTTCTTATTTTGTACGTCGAATATCTTAGCAAAATTACCTCCGGTTGCTTGAAATTGATCGGATTCATACTCATTACATCCACATTTTTGACAAACATATAACTTTTTATCCACCTTTATTCCTCAACTTTCTTTCCGTTATTACTTTTCTTTAAATATCGTTCTTATTATATCGAATTTATGGAGCAAAAAACTAATTTTTCGTGTTTTTTAATGAAACTATTATCTTGCCATAATAAATAACTTTATCTTAACTACGGATATTAGCGTTCAAGCAGTTGCAATAGCATTTGTAAAGAAAGTCCATACTTAAGCCAATTTACTGAAAGAATAAATTTTATAAGACTGGTATAAAAGACATACTGTGAATATTACATGGAAGTGTGCATTTAGAACGGTACATCTTAAAATAGAAAAACCATTACAATATACTTTATTGAAACATAAATGTATATTGTAATGGTTACTTATTTAATCGTTTTTATTTGTCTCTTCAAGCTTTTTCTTAGTGAGTTCGCTCATTTGTTTATGTTCTTCCTGAAGCTCTTTATACAAGTCTCTTAATTTCCAAGGAAGATTATGCTCTGTAACTACTGCTTTTAAGTTAATTCTACGTATTCCATTTTTTTTGAATCCTTCGAATAATAAATTCATTCTCTCTCTTGTGAAACCTTTTAAGACCATTATATCCTCTTCAAATGGAATAGCTTCTCCTTCTACAGTTTCCTCTGAAAATCCAGGAAAAGATAATAAATATCCAACCGAATGTCCCTGCATCTCCTCCGTTACTAACTTAATTTTTATTCCATGGCGAATTAATAATGCCTTTATCTTTTTTTCTCTTTCTCCATTTTCATGAAGATAGAGCAATACGCTTTCATTTCTATTTTTTATCATATTCAACCTCTCATTCTATTTTTGACTAAGAGTTTAATTATCCATTTAATACTATCTATTACAATCATATTATATCAATGAATCAACCCTTATCAAAATTGTTAAAACAATTCGTTATTTATTTAAAAGTAATAAAATTTTGATTAATTTACTTCCTATAAATATTATAACCCATTTGTCTTAACTTTTAAAGGGTAAAAGGTTTAAGGTGTCACACGGTTAATATCTCTTGGAAACAATGTTGCACTACGGACATTGAAAAATCCCAGTAACATAGCCGTAAATCTTTCCAATCCAAGTCCCAAACCTCCATGTGGAGGCATCCCGTATTTATGCATTTTTAAATAGTCATGAAACGCCTCTGTATCCATTCCCCTTTCCTCCATCTTTTTTATCTGTGCTTCATATTCATGAATTCTTTGTCCCCCCGTAGTAATCTCTAATCCACGGAATAATAAGTCAAAGCTTAAAGTAGTCTCTGAATTCTTGGGATCTTCCATTGCATAAAAAGGACGTTTTTTGCTTGGATAATGGGTAACAAATACAAACTCACTTCCTGTTTTCTTATAAATAAGTTCATAAAGTAGTTGTTCTTCTTCTGGTTCAAAATCATCCATATCCTTAATTTCACGTTGATACTCTCTGAATATCAAATCTTTTGCCTCATAAAAAGTAATGTATGGTATCTCTTCTATTACAGGTATCTTTACATTTAATAATTGAAGTTCATATGAATAATTATTATTTAAAAATTCAAAGCAATACGATAACATCGCAGTCTCCATTTTCATAATATCCATAAAACTCTCTATAAATCCCATTTCAAAGTCAACGCTTGTATATTCATTTAAATGTCTTCGTGTGTCATGTTTTTCTGCACGAAACACAGGTGCTATCTCATAGACCCTTTCAAATACTCCAACCATCATTTGTTTATAAAATTGAGGGCTTTGTGCAAGATATGCATCCTTACCAAAATAATTTAAGTGAAATATATTTGCGCCACCCTCTGCACCTGCATGAACGATTTTAGGTGTATGAATTTCAGTAAAGCGTTGTTCTTGAAAAAACTGACGAAACGCCATACAAATACCTTCTTGTATCTTAAAAATTGCCCGTTCCTTTTCATTACGCAAAGTAATCATTCTGTAATCTAGAAGTGTTTCCATTGAAGCCTCTATCGTTTTATTATTAATAACAACAGGGAATTCCTCTTCCGCTCTCGATAATATCTCAACTTCGTTTATCCTAACTTCATATCCAGTTTTGGAACGTTCCTCTCTCACGACCTCTCCATAAATGCGAACCCACATTTGCTCCTTTATATCTTCGATTGCACAACTACTAAATTCTTTTGAATAAATACATTGAACTACTTTACGTTTTGTTCTAAGAAGTAGAAAGGAAAAGCCCTTCATATTACGTATCTTATATATGGCTCCTTGTAATATAACCTTGCTATTTATACAAGATCCTAATTCTTCTGCTTCCGTCACTTTGTTGTTTAGATTTCCATTCAAATATTTCATAAAAACCTCCTCTTGGATATATCCAATGCATATTAAATTTTATTTAAATTCTCATTTCTCTAAATTTCTATATAGGTTTTCATTTCCCTGAACTCTACTTTAAGTTTTCGATCCTAGAGTTCTATTTTAATTTTTTCCTTTTCCCTAAATGTTCATTTTATTTTTTCATTCCGCCCAATTTAGAATTATTATCCATACGGACATCATCCATATGTCCCATACGATCACGCCCCTTCCATGTACCCTGCCATCCTTTTGAATGTATATTTTAAAATAAATGAATCAAAGCATTTTTATTTTGGTTTTTATAACGCAAAAAAAGCCACAGCGGTGAATAATATTACTATCCTACCAATGTGGCTTATATAATACATATAAATTTATATCCACATAGGTACAACGCACAAAAAGCACTTGCACCTATGAAATATCACAGCTGCAAGCGCTACCTATCGTCGTCCCTATTTAAATTAAATGTAGTAAATAATTTTAATGTAAGCATGTGATACCTCCATACGATATATTGCTTAGTAGATTACTAAATCTAGCATATATTGTCAAGAGTTTTTTTCAAACAAGAAGTCCTGTTTATTTCTAACAAGTTTTACATATTTTATATATTACAATTTTGTTACAAAAGTGTTACAATTCATTTGTAGCTAATAATAAACAAAAAATATACTCAAAAAGACTTATAAATTTAAGGAGGTATTCAATATGACTTTTAATTTCAATTGTAATGATTTAATCGCTTTATTAAAGAAATGTTTCGGTGGATTCTAATATAGTTTCCCCTTGTTTTAAAAACTTCTCCATTCTACACATTATATAATAGTTAAGGTTCTATCTTAGAAAATCATTGAGATAGAACCTTTTTTGTTCCTTTCTCTTGTGAATCATGGTATTATGATTAATAATATTCACACTACCAGGAGGCCCTATATGAACCTATGTAAAAAATGTCTGCTTGCCGAGATTGATGAATCGGATTTTTTTCAATCCATCCTAAATTATATTTCTAAAATCCCTCCCGAAGAAAAAGTAAGTGACGAGATTTATCATCATAGACTTGCTGCTTGTAAGGCTTGTGATAACCTATTGAATGGAATGTGCAAAAAGTGTGGTTGTTACGTAGAATTACGTGCTGCGAAGCTTTTTATGAATTGTCCTAGTGAAAATAAACAATGGTAACTAAACTCTCATCACATCAAGTATCTATTTTCTACTAAAATTTCCATGATTTAAATATTACAATTTTGTTACATAAATGTTACAATACAAACATACCAAAGAAAAACATCTTAAAAAATACAATTTATCTTAGATACAAAGATAAATCGAATGTATCATTCGCAGGGTTCTAAAAAAACAAGGAGGTAATAAAAATGTGTTTCAATTATTTTAACTGTTCCAATCTTTTAGAACTTATAAAAAAATGTTTTGGTTCTTGCTAGGAAAAATATGTTTGATGTCCTTATAGGATATAGGAGGTTTTAATTATGATATTTAACAACTTTAGCTGTGCGGATTTATTAGAATTATTAAAGAAATGTTTTGGCGCTCAATAATTTAGCGAGCCTGTATATTTGATAGATTATTTTTCATCATAGGAGGATTTGATTATGTTTAATTTTAGCTGTGCGGATTTATTAGAACTTTTAAAGAAATGTTTTGGCGCTCAATAATTTAGCGAGCCTGTATATTTGATAGATT
>CAJJLI010000078.1 GCA_905192625.1 uncultured Clostridium sp.
AAAACACATCGTCGTGTCGTCCATCATTCTTACCTTACGATTTATTTAAAATTGTCCGCTATATAATTACAGTCCTTTCATTTCTAAGAGCTCTCAAATATTTTACTATAATAACCATTTATTAAAATGTACCAACTCAATGATAGTTTGAGAAATATTCCTATATATTGATTGATACTATGTATTTAAAATTACATTCTATAATCTATGATTAATGATTAAACAAACCAATAATTTGTATGTATTTGTTAAAAACTTGACCTTATTTTTGATATTAACTAAATCTTTCCATGTATTCTTGGTATTTCAGTACATTTCAATAGTATCATTTCTGGAATTTAATGTCAATTGTGCAAAGCATCAATAAAATGAAAATTTATTGTTGAAATTATCATATTGCATGACTCATAGTTTTTAATACCACAGAAATAATAAATGCGTTGAACTCTTAAAAATACAAAACCCCTGATATTAACTAGCTTATAAGAACTATGCCTTCATAGTTCAAAAAACAAGTCATATCAGGGGTGTAAAAAAAACATTAAAATTAACAGCATTTTAACTAAAATACAAAACTTAGATCTAATTCTTTGTTGTTAATCCCAAATCTTGTCTCCAAAAGAATTGATATAAGTTACCAATTCATCGGCCATCTCTTCTGCCTCTGAAATACGGATATGTCCTGGGGTTCCACACCCATTTCTACGATACATAAAGTGTAGTATTTTATCATCCTCTATTTCATTGCATACCTCTTGAATTGCACGATCCCAATTTGCATCATGATATAAAATAGTTGTTGTCAATAGAATAAGTGCATCTGCATATCTTTTTCGAATTTCACCAACAAACTTCTTATAATGCACTCTCCACGCAATCGAATCATCGGAATCATAATTTTCACTCATACAATCCACCGGATGACTATCATTTTGCCCGATTGCAATGATAACTACGTGGGGACGGTAATTCGAAAAATCCCAAGGTTTTATAAAACCAAGGTCAGGATGATATTCTATCTTATCAAAGGTTTCTTCCATTCCAATGTAATTTGGTCCATAAAACCAACCCGTTCCATTGCGAAGCGCTATTCCTCCTTGGGAGATATTATGTATCCTTGCATTCAATTTTCTTGCCGCAATCCAAGCATAAGAATACCAACTATTTGAATATTCACCATTGTGTATCGGATCTGGTTTTCCTGTATAAAAGACAGCCTCCGATACTTCACCTGCAGTAATAGAATCACCATAGACTTCTATTTTACGTTCCGGTAATTCTGGCAACTTTTGAAGCGTTCCATGTAAGTCAATCACAAAACCGTAGAATCGAATCACATGGCACGAATCCATTCTTTTAAACAGCATGAAACTATGCTCTGTATCCTCTAAATCATTTGCAATTGTAATGCATTTTGTTCCTTCGTTTTGTAATAGTATCTTTTCTTGTTTGCCATCCAAGATATATCCCATATAATTATGCCAACAGCTATGTATATTTTCAACAATGATTTTTAAAGACGTTCCAGTAAACTTTATTGCAACATAGCTACTAGGATATACTAGAATCGGTGCGAGCTTATCCTCAAAATCTATCCTCCCCATGTACTGTAGTAACTCATGATCTGGATAAATAATTTGTTCTTCATGCCCAATAAGAGAGTCCACTATACTCATATTATTCCTCCATGAACCCTAACATTCACTGCTTACAATTCTTCTGCAATGAAGTGTAAGAGTTTCCCTTTAAAATCGCCCCACAAGTTCTGCACTAAAATTCCTGCATGCATTAAGGTCGCCCCATAATACCGTTCCTTCGTTTCTTCTAAGTAATACCATGTATTCTCATCAAGACCTTTTAACTTGATGTTACGACTATGATAATTTGGTTTACGTAGCACTTGAATATAAGTTACCAAACTTTCTTTTTTATCTTTTGAAACGACTTGCCAACAATCATATTCATGATTTTCCTGGTAGGATGCTATTCGGTAATAATCACCTTCCCTCACCAAATCATTATATTTGTGGTACATTTCTACCTGAAATGGAATCATTTCTTTGTCTTCCTTTGGTATTCGCCTTACGTCCAACTCATAACCAAAGGTTCCCGCAAGGGCCACATACCCCCTCGTTTCAAACGGCGTTACTCTTCCTACCGTATGATTCGGACAATCACTCACATGAGCCCCAATGGTTGAGAGTGGATAAATCAGCGCAGTTCCTTCTTGAATCGCCAATCGTTCAATGGCGTCCGTATCATCCGAACACCATATTTGTGGACTATAATATAACATCCCAGGATCAAATCTTGCTCCCCCACTGGAGCAGTTTTCAAGTAAAAGATACGGAAACTCGCTGATTAGACGTTCTTGCAGCTCATAAACACCAAGCACATAGCGATGATATAACTCCCCTTGCTCTTCTGCATTCAATGCAATGCTACCTAAATCGCTAAGAGGACGGTTCATATCCCATTTTACATAACGGATATTGGCACTCCGCAAAATATTTGAAACGGATTCAAATATATAATCTCTTACTTCTTTTCTAGAAATATCAAGGACATATTGGTTTCTACAAAGACCTGGGTTACGCCCTGGAATTTGAATTGCCCAATCTGGATGTGCACGGTATAAATCGGAATCTGGTGATACCATTTCTGGTTCAAACCATATACCAAATTCAAGGCCTTTTTCATTCACTTGTTTCACTAAATGATCCAGCCCTCCGCTTAGCTTTTCTTCATTGACAGTCCAGTCACCCAAGGAGCAGTTATCGCTACTTCTTTTGCCAAACCAACCGTCATCCATAACAAGCATTTCAATGCCTAACTTTCCCGCTTCTTCAGCAATATCAACGAGTTTGTCTGTATTAAAATCAAAATATGTACCTTCCCAGTTATTAATTAATATCGGGCGTTTTTTATTTTTATATGGACTTCGTATCAAGTGATTACGATATAAATCATGGAAGCACCTGGTCATACCACCTAAACCGTCTTCGGTGTACACCATTACGGCTTCTGGCGCTTGAAATTCTTCCCCTGCATTTAGCTTCCAAGAAAATCCTTCTGGGTGTATACCAAGGGTGGTTCGCATATTCTGAAATTGATTCACTTCTACTTGTGCCAAAAAATTACCTGAGTATACAAAATGAAATCCATAGACTTTACCAGCATCTTGAGTTGCATGTTTTGATAGGATTCCCATAAATGGATGCTCTTGATGGCTTGACTCCCCACGAATTGAACCAACGCTCTGCTTCCCAAGTCCAATTGTTCTTCGCTGTATATGTCTCTCTCTTCCCCATGAGCCATGCAAGGTTAACATCTCATATTCTTCATTATCCATATCAAGACATAAAGAGTAAACTTTTTCAATGGCCAAAGAGTGATCTCCATTGTTTTTTAAACGCACACTTCTTGTCATTGCATCAACATCGTGAAATACAGCATAACTTATTACAATCTCTAGTTGTAAAATAGTATCCATACAGGTAATTTCTAATGTCTCACATTCATCTTCTTTGCCAAAGGTAGCTGGAAGTCCTTTTAATTTTGGCTTTCCCTTTATTATCTGATGTGAAACATAGGATAAGGAGCAAGCCAAGTGACCTTCCTTCGTACGTATCCTTATGCTACTTTCTCTAAAATCACCAGTTCCATGGGTTGAATATTCCATGGGAAATGTATCTAGAAACGATAAACGATCTCGATTGTTTGTTGACGGAACATATGGTGCTTCATTCGTACGCATCAGATAAGATAAGTGATAATCATCAAATCGTTTCCCATAATATATATGTCCGAGAAAACCTTCCTCGTCAACAACTCCAATTAAATACATCGTGTTTTGGGTACATAGTCGAAACACTTTTTCCTCTTCAAAATATTGTATCCCCATAATAATACCTCCCTTTATATTTTTATTCATCTACTGTTTGTACCGTATGCGTTCCATTCGTAAGATTGATACATTTAATCACATCTGCTGGATTACAAGTTACATAGAGTGAATAATAACGATCTATACTACAAGCATATCATTTTATAAAACAAAATCTAATCAATAAGAATCATATAAACTGCAAAAATGAGTATTTTCATATAAGTACTCAAGCGTTACTTCTTTTCCACCCCAAATATCACTCTTGCGTAAGATGATTACCGTTTCATCTTCATCACTTAAGCTGAAAAAATTATCACTCCAAATCACGTCTACATTGGCAATAGATAGCATAACAAAAGGCGCATAACAGTCTGTCTTAAAATAATACATATAGGATTCATCGCTTTCTTTTATCTGCATCCTAATGTTTGGTTTTTGTAATTTTAAATATTTAAATGGAACAAAGTCCATATATTCCGTCGATTTACTACCATCTGGTAAATAAAAAGAAGCTTCAACAAAAACCTCTTCTTCTTTCCCTTTTAGTTCCTTGCAATAATCAAGCTCAGCCACTTTAATAGAGGATTGTTTCTCCACAAATATGTTGTGTGTTTCTTCTTTAAGAACCTCTAAATTCATTGTCTTTAATGCAATACGCGCCGTAACATAAACGCCATTCAAGTTTTCATTTGCAACAAATACTTTTATTCTAGTTTCGTCTCTTACAATGCTTCCAGCAGTTTGCCCATAGAACTTCTTCGCCATATAATGTAGCGCTTTCCATCTACCATAATAATCAATGCTCGACCAAGAAGCTACTGGCCAATTATCGTTTAACTGCCAGTATAACGATCCCATACATCTTCCTCGGTTCCTCCTAAAATGCTCTACTCCACTTTTAATAGCAAGCCCTTGTAAAATCTGACTTATATAAATAAGCTTCTTAAAATCCTTCGGATAACGAAACTGTTCTGAAATATAATATAAAATCGCCCCATTGGCCGCCTCATTTTTCTGATGGCTCTCCATTACTTTTGAGAATATATTAAAATCCTCTTCAACCGCAAAGGACTCAATGGTACGAAATTCCGGGAAGGACTGAAAACCAAACTCTGAGCAAAAGCGGAAATAATGCTTTTGGTAATCACTAAATGGCTTTCTTCCATGCCATACTTCCCAATAATGTACATCTCCCCGATTTTCATCATCCGGATGATCAAAGCAGCCACCGGAAGATGGGGAAGATGGCCAATAAAATGTATGTGGATCACATTCTTTCACTGCCTTTGGTAATAAGTATTCAAATTGTATGATGTAGTCCGCTCTTAACTTAGCACTGTGTGATTGAAAATTTCCCCATTGATGCCATGCGGATTCAATTTCATTGTTCCCACACCAAAGACCTAGGGATGCATGGTGACGTAATCTGGTCACATTGTCTTTTAATTCCGCTACAATCGTCTCTGCAAACTCATCGCTAAGGTCATAGATATTGCAAGCAAACATCAAATCTTGCCACACGATAAGACCATATTCGTCACATAAATCATAAAATGCATCGCTAGGGTAATATCCCCCACCCCAAACACGGATGCAGTTATAATTCGCCCGAATACAAGACGTGATTAAATATTTTATGCGTTCATATGTAATGTCAGAATAAATACAGTCCTCAGGTATGTAGTTTGCACCTTTTGCAAATATCTTTACATCATTTATCACAAAAGCAAATTCACTTCCCCACATATCCTTTTCCTGGCTAATTACAATCGTTCTTAACCCAATGCGATACTTTTTGGTTTCATACACCTTTTGATTACGTTTGCAAACAATAGAGACCTCAACTTCATAGAGTGCTTGCTCCCCAAAACCATTTGGCCACCAAAGTTTCGGTTCATCAATAAGTACAGTTTGTTCTACTTCTTTTGAGTATCTCACTGCTTCTTTTGTACTTCCCATTGCTTCTTTTGTGTTTCTCATAATTTCATCCGTATGATTCCATAGCTTATTCCCTTGTGGATCGTACACTTTTGTCTGTATTACATATTCTTCACCCTTTGATTCAAGCAAATCATACGCTACTACAATTTCTAATCTCACCTTATTATTGTTATGGATTTGAGTAAAGCGAACATCTCCTAATTTTATTTCAGAGTATGCCACCAAAGAAACATCTCGAAATATGCCCATATCCGGTAGCTGAGCACCCCAATCCCACCCAAACATTGAGTGTGCCTTGCGTAAATATTGATTTCCTTTCATTCCACCAGAAGGGATGTATGTAATTTCTTTGCCCTCTTCCCATTGATAAGACTCGATGTAAGTAATCGGTGAACGTATTATTATTTTCAGTTCATTCTTAGCTTGTAAATACTCCTTACATGATATTCGATACGTTCGATGCATGTTATTGGTTGATTCTAAAAATATGTCATTCAGGAAAATTTCTGCTAAGGTATCAATTCCATCAAAAACGAATTCAATACACTCTTCGTTTCTTATTGCTTCATCCAAATCAAAATGCCTTACAAATACATAATCATATCTTAATTCTTCTTTTACAAGATACTCATTCGTACGATAATAAGGATCTGGTATTACATTATACTTTAATAAGCCTTTTAATACAGAGCCTGGAATTTCAACGTCATACCAATCTTCCCCAGTAAGTTTTTTAAAATTCCAAGTATCATTTAATGAATGATAAATCACATACACCTCTTTCTAGCAATGTTTTGCTTCCTTGCATTTAGCAATTAAAATGGTGCCCTCTAGAATCTTTTATTGTAAATTATCGCGCATATTTATAAACATATTATACCAATTTTGCACAATTAATGTCAATCCTATTTATCTTTTATATTGCATTTATAGTGCATTAGGTTTAAATAAAGCATTGCTTTTTGCAACTATAAAAAGAACAATTGATGTGTCAGTATAACTTTTTCTACCTTATTTTTAGTTTTGACTTCTAATCCTAAAATATAAAAAAGCTGATGTAAAATAGCTTATTATAAACGCTATCTTAACATCAGCTTCATATTTATTTTTATTTAACCCAACGCAACATCTAATGTCATCATAATTGTAAATCCAAGTGCAAATACGATGGTACCTATATTAGAATGTTCACCTTCAGACATTTCAGGTATTAACTCTTCCACAACAACATACATCATCGCACCTGCTGCAAAGCTTAATAAATATGGCAATATAGGTACAATTAATCCTGCTGCTAATATTGTAAGAAATGCACCAATTGGTTCAACGACACCAGAAATAATCCCATATAAAAAAGATTTGCTCTTTTTTACACCTGCGCTTCGCAAAGGCATAGAAATTATGGCTCCTTCTGGAAAGTTTTGGATTGCTATACCAATGGCAAGACTCATAGCTCCCATTGTAGTTATTTGGCTATTGCCTGAAATAAGTCCAGCATAAACAGCTCCAACCGCCATTCCTTCTGGTATATTATGCAGAACAACTGCAAGCACTAACATCGTTGTTTTCTTTAAGTGACTCTTCGGTCCCTCTGTCGTATCACTTACCATGTGTAAATGAGGTATGGCATGATCTAAGGTTAATAAAAACAATATACCAATCCAAAAACCAACTACTGCAGGTACGAACGACCATTTCCCCATGGATTCGGACTGTTCAATTGCTGGAATTATAAGACTCCATATCGAGGCTGCAACCATAACTCCTGCTGCAAATCCTGTCAATGCTCTTTGTAAAGTTGCATTCATTGACTTTTTCATAAAGAATACACAGGCAGCACCTAATGATGTGCCTATAAACGGAATAAGAATTCCTTTTAACACGTCAAAGTTCATATTACTTTTCCTTTCCTAGTTTCTTTCGTATCTAAGTATTTATATTATACTTATATTATTTTATAAATTTAAATAAAGTATCTTA
>CAJJLI010000079.1 GCA_905192625.1 uncultured Clostridium sp.
GAAAGAGTGGATTTTGGAGAATTTTTTTTTTTTTTTTTTAATGATGGTGTTGACCTATTTTTGATTGAATATAATATGTACGTTGTTATGAATATTTCCAATTATATTACAGTGATAAACTTTGGATCAAAAATTGCAGAAGGTACACCAAAAGAAATTCAAAACAATGACGAAGTTATTGCTGCATACCTTGGTAGCCAATTTAAGAAGAAGTAAAGAGGTGAGAGAATGCTAAAAGTTGAAAACATAGATGTTTATTATGGAAAAGTTCAGGCTTTGTTTGATGTATGCTTTGAAGTTGGCGAGAATGAAATTGTATCTATCATTGGCTCCAATGGTGCGGGTAAATCTACTCTTATGAGAACAATCATGGGAGTGAATAAGCCAACCAAAGGTACGATACACTTTAATGGCGAACAGATCAATGGATTAAAGACAAACGTAATTGTAGGAAAAAAATTAGTTTATATTCCAGAGGGCCGTGAAGTTTTTCCTAAAATGACGGTAAAAGATAATTTAGTGATGGGTGCTTATAGCCGTAAGTATTCTTCTTCACAAATGAACCAAAAACTTGAAGAGATGTTTGAAATTTACCCTAGATTAAAGGAACGTCAAAATCAGCTTGCAGGTTGCATGTCCGGTGGTGAGCAGCAAATGCTTGCAATAGCAAGAGGTTTGATGAGTGAACCGAAGCTTGTAATGTTTGATGAGCCTTCCTTAGGACTTTCACCTCTTATAGTAGATGAGATGTTTGATACCATTGTGAAAATCAAGAAATCTATGAATATCCCAGTGGTTATTGTTGAACAAAACGCTTTTATGGCGATGTCAATCTCTGATCGAACTTATATCTTAGAAGTTGGTAATGTCAAAGGACATGGAAGTAGTAAAGAGTTAATGGATTCACCAGAGGTTAAAAAAGCTTATCTCGGTGGTTAGTGTGAAAAATAAAATCAATTTTCCCACAAACTTGTTATGCGCTAAGAACGTGCGCAAGAATGTAGGTTAAAATGTTTTGTTACTTATGGGGATAAAAATAAAACAAGTGAATGAATAAAGGGAAGTGTCAGAAGTGATTGTAATCATAACTGGCGCTTCCTTTTTTTATTAGGGATAAAAATCAAATCTTCATTTCATCTATGTTGATTGTAAATATGAAGCTCAGCTGTTGTGGCAGGAGGTTCGATGCCAAATTTAGTTATTATTAAACAAACAGGTATTCAACTATATACGTTCGATATAAATTGTAGGAGTCTGTCAACATTATATGATTGTCCCTCAGGTGTATTTAGAACATCATGATTGTGCAAAGCCATTTCTATCGTATAATTTATGGGTAATGAAGCTAATATTTTATCTGGTTCGCTGCAATACAATTTCATATTTTATCTTTTTATTTTATTCTTAATATAATAATGTAGTTCCAGCTTTTACGAAAAGTGGATGGGTGCATTGGTATTTTTCTTTTGAAACAACATTCTCTTAGGATGATTCTGTTCTTTTGTGGAACACTAATCAAAAAGAATAGGAGATTATGGCAATATGAAAAGTAGTGATATGTACGAATCAGAGGATATTAAAGCGCAAAAACAACAGATACCAGGAAAAGAAAGCATTATGAATCCGGAACCTATCTATGATAATATAGATAGAAAAGGTTGTGGAAGATTACAAGGAAAGACTGCTATTATAACTGGTGGAGATAGTGGGATTGGACGAGCTGTTTCAGTTGCATATGCGAAAGAAGGTTGTAATGTTGTTATCGTTTATAACATTGGGGATGATGATGCAAATGAAACAAAGAAAGTTATTGAAGGTTATAATGGAAAAGCTTTATTAATAAAAGGCGATATTGGTGATAGTTCATTTTGTAATGAAGTAATTGATAAAACAATAAAAGAATTTAATGGTCTTGATATATTAGTGAATAATGCAGCAGAGCAACACATGCAAAAAAGTATAGAAGATATAACAGATGAACAGTTACTTCGAACATTTAAAACGAATATATTTTCAATGTTTTATCTCACAAGAGCAGCAATCCCACATCTTAAAGAAGATAGTGCGATCATTAACACAAGTTCCATCGTTGCTTTTAGTGGAAATGAAAATCTATTAGATTATTCCGCTACGAAAGGCGCAATAACGGCATTTACAAGATCTTTATCCACGAATCTAGCAAGTAAGAAGATAAGAGTAAACCAAGTTGCACCAGGACCAATATGGACTCCATTAATTGTGTCGACTCTTGATAAAACAACAGTTGAAAACTTTGGTAAAAATACACCCCTAAAGCGACCAGGACAACCAGTTGAGCTTGCGGAAGCCTATGTATTTTTAGCAACAGATGCCTCTACGTATATGACAGGCCAGACGATTCATATCAATGGTGGAACAATAGTAAATGGTTAAATTATTTAAGAAGTGTCTAATATCCTAAGATTCAGGCATTTCGAGTAATTCTTTAACTGTCCAGAGAATTGATTTTCAATGGTGATTTGAAATAAGGTGTGGTTCGTTGATGAAATATACCTTATAAAGAATATAATAAGAATATAAGACCTGTCAAAAATACGGATTGACAGGTCTTGTATTTTTAAGTAGTAAAAATTGGTCATAAATGGTGTAATTAAATATTATATATTATTCGACTAAGATGATCAGTAAGAAGTAGCTTTTTTATCTTTGATTCATGTATTTATTTGTAAAAATATCATTTATATATTTTAAAGGATCTAATAAAAATTCGTCAAATGTAATATTGAAGTTACCATACCATCTATGCTCTTCTTCAAAATATGCAAGGGAGTTTTTCTGAGTATTCCAAAGTAAAGCAATATTCGGATATAAATCAAGTTTCTCAGTAAGCATGATATGTTTTTGCTTATTTATTTGCATGGTATATAATTCTGATGCTGATAAAAAATCAATAAATTTAATATCATTACTGTTTTTTAGGTTAAGTCGTAAGTTTGTTTGTTGTACAAATTCTAAAATATCCGTAGGCAAATATTTTAGAATTTCGTTAAAACAGTCATTTGAAATAAATTGTTTTAAATAACGAATATTATCTGTTTTTCCGGCCTCCTTAGCTAAGATATATGGAGTCTTACCAAGCTGGTTCGCTATCAATGGATCTGCACCATTTTGAATTAAATGCTTTAGCATATTGTAATCACAATACATAGCAGCATGACCAAGAGCTGTATTACCATGAAGATTAAATTTCGATTTTTTATTATTATTTAAATCAAGATTTTTTTGTATACCTAAGATACAAGTAGTGGTTCGGGAGAATTACTAGGCGTAGCGATAAATATCTCAATTCAATTACTACCTAAAATGGCTTAACTTTTTTGTATGTTATCAAAATATTAGAGAATAATTAGAAATAGATTAACCATATTGACAGCATAATATTATATGGTATATAGTATTGTTAACGATATATTACTATATTAAAACGTGGGAGTTGAATATGAATGGTTATATGCGAAGGAGTTGATTACATGGTTTTTAACACAGGTTCGGCACTTCTGGATGCAATTGTTCTTGCAACAGTATCCAAAGAGCCAGAGGGGACATATGGATATAAGATAACGCAAGATGTGCGAGAGGCGATTGATATTTCAGAATCTACATTATATCCGGTATTACGAAGGTTACAAAAAGATGATTGTCTTGAAGTTTACGATATGGAGATTGCGGGAAGAAATCGGAGATATTATAAAGTAACAGAACAAGGAAGAAGACAATTGCAACTTTATTGTGAAGAATGGAAAAATTATTCAAAGAAGATCGGCAATATTTTTAAGGGGGTGGATTAGTTGAATCGACGCGAGTTTATGAATGAATTAGAATCATTGTTGTTAAATGTCTCGGAAGAAGAGCGGAAAGAGGCATTGCAATACTATGAAGATTATTTTGATGATGCAGGTGAAGAAAATGAGAATGAAGTAATTGAAAAACTAGGAAGCCCATCAAAAGTTGCTAAAAGTATACAAAATGATTTGTCTCAAAATGATGAACGTGGTGAATTTACAGAAAGAGGATATCACTCAGGGGATGAGGTAAATCCATTTGAAGTGATGGATACAAAGAATCAAGAAAAAGATATTAATGAGACAAAAATTACGAATGAAAGAATGGATGCAAATAAGGATGGCTTTTCTATCATAGAAGAGAATAAGCAAGAGAATACCCAAAATTGGGGCGATAATACTCAGAATAGAAATGAAAAAAACAATTACAGATATGACCAAAATCAGAACTTTAATCAAAATATGAATCGTAACGAAAGAGCTTATAACCAGGAAAATTACAGGGGGCAAGATAACAGATATTATGAGCGACCAAAAAGAAAAGGCTTAAGTGCGGGCGCAATTATTCTTTTATGTATTTTTGCGATACCAGTGGGAATTCCAGTTCTTTGTGCTTTGTTTGGTGTGTTTATTGGACTTGGAGCAGCCGTGTTTGGATTGATTGTGGGCTTTGGTGCTGCAGCGTTCGCTTGTATTTTATCTGGATTTCTACTTTTTGTAATAGGAATTATGAAAGTGTTTGTAATACCGATTGCCGGAATGCTAATGATTGGTGCAGGTTTACTTGTATTTGGTATCGGATTATTATTTGCAGTATTAACTACAGCATGTGTTAAAATAATACCTTCTGTTATTCGTGGTTTTGTTAGCATATGTAAAGCGCCATTTCGTATGGGAGGTGTCATTGCATGAAATCGGTAAGTAAAATATTTTTAGGTTTGGCATGTATTACGATATCGTTAGGTATATTAATTGTAATATTAGCTTATGCAATTGGGGGAGGCAAAGCTTACAGTTATAGTAATACGGATTATACGTATGAATTGGATGCATATGCGGAAGAAGTAACGAGCATAGATTTTAATTTATCATATGGTAAAGTTAAGATTAAAACTGGAGATGATTTTCACGTTCGTATTGAAAATATGCCAGAGGATGGATATAAAAGTTATGTAAGTCAAGGCACATGGATAATCAAAGAAGATTTCAGTAATGAGAATGTAATCCGCATATTTGATTGGAATATACCAGTAACTTCTATAGGAATTGGATTTGGTAAGAATGATTTTAAGGCAGCAAGCATAACAATAACGATTCCAGAGGATTTTCATGGGAAGGATATAAAGATTGATTTGGGTGCTGGCTCATTGTATTCGGATAAATTAAGTGCGGATACGGTGGAACTTACCGTTGGAGCTGGTTCGATGGAAGTTGAAACATTATATGCAACAAATCTTATGGAGATTGAAAACGGAGCTGGAAACTTGATTATTCATGAAATGAGTGCACGTGATGTAGATGTGGATTGTGGAGTTGGTGACATAAAAATAAAGGGAATCATCGAAAGAGATTGCAACGTTCAAACTGGCGTAGGCAATGTATTTCTTGATATCAAAGGGGACGAAGAAAATTATAATTATACGGTTGACTGCGGTATTGGTCATGTTATAATTAATGATAACAGCTATAATGGTATTACAGATACCACAATTCGTAATAATAATTCGGTAGGGACATTTCGACTCGAGTGTGGGATTGGTAAAATTGAACTTCATGTAAAATAGTAATATTTGATGTTACATTATAGTATAAGAGCAGCTTGCTATAGGAATAATAAATGTGAAAGGATGATAAATATGCAAAAAAGACTAGTGAAATCACACGTGGATAGAAAAATTTGTGGAGTATGTGGGGGAGTTGCAGAGTATATTAATATTGACCCAACGGTAATCCGATTGTTATGGATAGTATTTGGCTGTATTGGAGCTACTGGCGTAGTCGCTTATATCATTGCTGCAATTGTTATGCCTGACTAAGAATAGATATAAGGAATTATAAGAGAGAGGCAATCGTAATTTTGAGAAGTCAAAAGCGATTGCCGATTTTTTTTATGGAGTTTGTAGTATTAAAAATAAAAGACTTGAATCTAAGATGCAAAGTATATTTTACGTTTCATATTGAAATAAGAGTAACTTTCGTTTGTTTTCTATGAAAAGGTGAATCCTTCAATATTTACATTAGAAATAAATTGTGATAAAGTAGGACTAGTGTTTAAATTAGATATAAGTTTGGATGGAGGCATTTATGAAAAAAATAATTGATCATATTGCAGAGGTTGTAACAGATGCATTTGTTACATCTGGCTATGAAGATAAATTTGGAACTGTGACTGTATCAAATCGCCCGGATTTGTGTCAGTATCAATGCAATGGTGCCCTTGCAGCAGCGAAGCAGTATAAAAAAGCACCGATTATGATTGCAAATGAGATTGTCGAAAAGTGCAAAGATAATCCGATGTTCGCAGAAATGACAGCAATTATGCCTGGTTTCATTAATATTACTTTAAAGCCTGAATTTTTAGCAGAGTATTTAAAGAAAATGGCAGAAGATGATAATCTCGGGTTTGAGCCAGCAAATAGTCCTAAGACTATCGTTGTAGATTTTGGTGGTCCTAACGTTGCAAAACCGCTTCATATCGGACATCTTCGTTCTGCTGTTATTGGAGAAAGTATTAAGAGAATTTTAAAGTACGCTGGACACAATGTGATAGGTGATGCTCATCTTGGAGATTGGGGTCTTCAAATGGGATTAATCATTGCTGAGCTTAAGAAAAGAAATAGTGAATTGGTATATTTTGATGATGCATATACAGGTGAATACCCTGAAGAAGCGCCTTTTACAATTACAGAATTAGAAGAAATTTATCCTGTGGCAAGTGCATATTCAAAAGAGCACGAAGAATTTAAAGAAGAAGCTAAAAATATAACAAATCAATTACAAAATGGTCATCGTGGTTATACTGCTCTTTGGAATCATATTTTAGCGGTATCTATTGCTGATTTAAAGAAGAACTATGACAATTTGCAGGTAGAGTTTGACCTCTGGAAAAAAGAAAGTGATGCACAGCCTTATATTCCTGACATGGTGGAATATTTAAAGAAAGAAGGCTTTGCACAGGTAAGTGAAGGTGCGTTAGTTGTTGATGTAAAAGAAGAGACTGACACAAAAGAAATACCTCCATGTATTATATTAAAATCCGATGGATCTGCGCTTTACCAAACAACAGATTTAGCGACATTAGTGGAAAGAAGAAAACTATTTAATCCAGACTCTGTTATTTATGTTGTTGATAAAAGACAGGAACTTCACTTTGTTCAAGTGTTCCGTTGTGCTAGAAAAACAGGCCTAGTGGCTGAAGATACGGCTCTTAGCTTCCTTGGATTTGGTACTATGAACGGAAAAGATGGTAAGCCATTTAAAACAAGAGAAGGCGGAACTATGCGTCTTGAAAACTTAATTGATAGTATCAATGAAGAAGTTTATAAAAAGATGATGGAAAATCGTGAAATTAATGAGGATGAGGCAAGAAAGATCGCAAAAACAGTTGGTTTAGCTGCGCTTAAATATGGCGATTTGTCCAATCAAGCATCCAAGGATTATATCTTTGATATTGATCGTTTTACTTCCTTTGAAGGAGATACTGGACCTTACATTCTTTATACAATGGTTCGTATTAAATCCATTCTTTCGAAATATCAAACGGTATCCAGTGAAGGAATTGACGGCAAGTTCAACCATTTTGAAGCGAATAAAAACCGTGAACGCTCGAAGTCAGAACTTGATTTAATGCTTGTTGCATCTAAATTTAATGATATGGTTGAGCATGCAGCTGCTGAATTAGCACCACATAAAGTTTGTGCATATATCTATGATTTGGCGAATGCATTCAATAGTT
>CAJJLI010000080.1 GCA_905192625.1 uncultured Clostridium sp.
ACAATAACATTAAATGATAAAAATGTCTGGGACTATAAGATCAAGGAATTTGCTAAAAACGTTGCAGTAGTTCACCAAAAGAATCAGATTTATGGGGATTTAGATGTTAAGACAATTGTTGGTTATGGACGTTTACCATATTTAAGTTATCATCAAAATCTAAGCGAGGAAGATTATCAAATTATAGATTGGGCCATTGCAACAACTAATCTAAAAGAATACGAAAATCGTTTGTTAGCGAATTTGTCTGGTGGTCAGCAGCAGCGTGTTTGGTTGGCAATGGCTTTAGCTCAAAAAACACCTATTTTATTACTGGATGAGCCAACTACATATTTAGATGTTAAATACCAAATTGAAATACTTAATTTAATAAAAGAAATAAATAAAAAATATCAAATGACGATTATTATGGTTCATCATGATATTAATCAAGCAATCAATTATAGTGATGAAATCATTGCAATGAAAGATGGGAAAATCTTATTTCAAGGAGTTCCTGAGGAAGTAATAACTTCAGCATCATTAAAGTCTTTATATGATTATGATTTATCAGTGATTGATTATAATCATCAAAAAATAGTATTAAATTATCAATAGCTAACATAATTTACCGTTGTTAGAAGTTAATCTTAGATATTTATAATTTAATCTAGCGATATTTAATTACTATACTAATGAATGTAGTCAGGATTGTTTAAATAGTTTTTCAATCCCTTCTCCAAATGACTACTCTTCATGATATTCTTTCCGGATATCAATAAATTTAGATAGAGTCCCACTATCTGTACTCAAAATGAAAAACAGCCATTAAACAATCTTTTATAGAAACTTCCTAAAGTAAATAGAGTTTGCTATATAGAAAAGTTAATTGGCTGTTTTTGTGTTAATTATTAACTAACAAATATTTCATTTAATTTTCCAATTGCCTGTTCATCGCCAAAAGCGAGAATATCTTGTCCGGCTTCAATTAGCGTATCTCCGTGAGGAATCATTAATTCATCATCATTGTAAATCGCAATTAAGAGAGCATTGTTTGGTAAAGAAATTTCAGAAATTTGTTTGCCGGCATATCGTGATTGATAATCAACTCGAATTCGCACGATTGAAAAATCACCTTTAGATAATTTCATTAAGGTCATAATTGATTGATAATTCATTTCATCAGCAATCATATGACCAATAATGTCAGCTTGATTGATTTTAGCATCAACTCCCATTCCAGAATTAAATAACCAGGCATTTTTAGGGTTATTAACACGAGCAATTATTCGTGGAACGTCATATTCAAATTTAGAAACCATGGCAGTAGTTAAATTGACTTCATCTAATCCAGTTACACAGACTAAGGCCTGACAAGTTCTAACGCCTGCTTTTTCAAGAACCTCAATATCTGTTCCATCGCCGATTACTAAACATTCTTCTGGTAGTCCGGCATTTTTATAGTTTTCAAGTGCTTTAGTTCTATTTTCAATAACACGGACCTCATGGTTATTTTTAAGTAGTAAACTTGTGATATAAGAACCAATTTGACCTCCACCTACTATAATTATTTTCATTTTTTTCACCTCTTAATACAAAATTTCTTTAAATTTTAATAATGATTCCTCTAGTACAGAAAAATAAATCGTATCATTATCTTTTATTTTAGTATCTTTTAAAGGCATCATTGTAATATCATGTCGTTCAATTGCGACAACTTCAAACTCACCATGAAGAGAAATTTCATCGACTGTTTTTCCTATTAAAGATAAGGATGCTTTAATTTTAATAATTTTTATTTCACTGTCTTCACCAATTTTTTTAACTACTTGAAGCCGATTACTGTCAAAATAATCTAAGATCCTTTCAACACCCAAATCAGTAATTGAAATTGTATGAATTCCCATTGAACGAAAAATCCGTGCCTTTGATTTATCATACATTCTGGCGATTACATTATTAACATGGTAAATATTATGAGCAATATTACTAACAACAGCATTAATAGCATCACTGCTTGAACAACTGATCAAAGCATCAGCAACTTTGATTCCGGCACTTTCTAGAACATCTTTATCGTACCCCATTCCCAATACTGTCCGTCCGGTAAAATTACCACCAAGATTATTAAAAGCCTCTTCACGATTGTCAATTATAGTGACATCATGATTTTGATTATTTAAATAATTTGCTAATCGGGTACCAAATTTTCCACACCCAACGATTATAATTTTCATAGGTTTCCATCCTCCTATTTGTCTTTATTTCTTAATATTTTCTTTCTTAATTCCTCAATTCCAAAAACAATAAAAGGAATTGGCAAAGCATATAGCCATTCTATTAACCCAATTGGCGCAGTATTGAAGATACCATTTAAAAAAGGAATATAGACTACGGCTAATAAAATAACAAACTCTATAACTAATCCTAAATTAATATAATGATTGGAGAAGATTCCGCGTTTAAATACTGATTCTTTTTCAGTTCGGTTGTTCATGACCATTCCCATCTGTGAAAAAACAACCCCAACTAGCATCATCGTCGTTGCTTCGTTATAGAGCGCAGTTCCTTCTGGAGCCAATGGATTATGAGGCCAACCATTCAAATAGTTTACAAGGAAATATCCTCCTAAGGCAAATAGCGTTATAATCAAGCCATACCAAATAAAACCTATTAAAATTACTTTTTTATTAAGTAATCTTTCATCGATTCGACGAGGTGGCTGATTCATAATATTATCTTCAGGATGTTCTGCCCCTAAACCAAGCGCAGGAATCATATCAGTTCCAATATCAATAGTTAAAATTTGCATGATTGTAAGGGGCATTGGGACTAAACCGCCACTAAGCAAATATAGAGCAGGGGCAGCAGCTTCTGGGGTGTTGCTATCAAAAATATAACGTAAGAATTTACGAATATTATTATAAACAGCACGACCTTCTTCGATTGCACGAACAATTGAGGCAAAATTATCATCTGTTAAAATCATGTCAGCAGCCTCTTTAGCAACATCGGTACCAGTTATTCCCATAGCAACACCAATATCCGCTTTTTTTAGAGCCGGAGAGTCATTAACACCATCACCAGTTACAGCTACAATATTTCCCATTTCTTGTAAAGCACAAACAATACGATATTTTTGATCTGGTGCCATTCGAGCAAAGACCACTTCGCCTTCTAAAACGTTTTTAAGTTCTTGATCATTCATTTTGCTTAATTCTGTTCCAGAAACTATTCGAGCGGTATCGCTTTTAATAATCCCAATTTTGCGAGCAATACTTTCTGCTGTTAAACCATAATCTCCGGTAATCATAACGATTTTAATTCCGGCACTATGGCATAATTCCACAGCTTCTTTGACTTCACTTCGTGGAGGGTCCTGCATTGCAATCAAGCCTAAAAAAGTTAGATCTTGTTCAATTAATTCAGGTGTATATTCGCGAATTGAACTAGGAAGTTTTTTATCATTATGAGCAATAGTACGATAGGCTACTGCTAAAACTCGCAACCCTTCACGAGCATACATATCGTTTGCTTTCATAATATTGATGCGGTCTTCTTCACTGATTGGACAGGCTTTACTGCCTTTAAAACAACGATTACATAATTCCATAACTTCTTTTGGAGACCCTTTTACAAATGCAATTCTCTGATTGCCTTCAAAAGAGTCTTTTAATTGATGGATCGTTGTCATTCGCTTCCGTCGAGATTCAAAAGGTAATTCTAAAATTCGTGGATATTGACTATTCAATTTATCAAGATCAATTTCAGCTTTTTTAGCTACAACTTCTAAACATGCTTCAGTAGGGTCACCTAAAACTGTATAACGTGGATTAACACTCTTATTTTGTGGTGGTACTAACTTAGCGTTTGAACAAAGTACTGCACCACTTAATAATAGTCTTAAAACATTACTTTTCTTTGCGGTAATTTCTTGTTCATCAACATAGATTTTTCCATTTGGAACATATCCTTCGCCGCTGACATCCATTTGACTATCAAGAGTCCAAAGATGATTAACCGTCATTTCATTTTGAGTTAAAGTACCAGTTTTATCAGAACAGATAACATTTGTACATCCTAAAGTTTCTACGGCTGATAGTTTCTTTACTAAAGCGTTATCTTTAGCCATTCGTTGAACAGATAAAGCAAGTGATAACGTAACAGCGGGTAAAAGACCTTCAGGAATAAAAGCAACAATCATTCCTAAAGAAAAAATAAATGACTCCAATAAGGGATCCTTAATTACAAATACAGCAATCAGCATAAACACGATTCCAACACTTAATGCAATAATTGCAATTTGTTTAGTTAGAACATTAAGTTCTTTTTGTAATGGAGATAAGCTTTTTTCAGTATTTTGAGTTAAATTAGCAATTTTCCCAAATTCACTATCCATTCCAGTTGCAACAACAACACAGTGGCAAGTACCAGAAGCAACAGTAGTACCGGTAAAGATCATATTTTCAGCTTCTAAGTATGAAACTTTTTCTTGCAGTGCCTCATAATTCTTTCTAATTGGATTACTTTCACCTGTCAAAGTTGATTGATCTACTTGGAAATCACTACAACGTAAGATTCTAGCATCCCCACAAATTCGGTCACCTTCTTCTAAAATCATTATATCACCAGGAACAATGTCCTCAGCAAATATTTTTACTTCTTTACCATCACGTACTACTCGGGCATAAGATGGCATCATCTTTTGCAACGCACTAGTTGCTTTTTCTGCTTTAAATTCTTGGAAGAAAGAAAAGAAGCCATTAATTAGATTGACACAGAAAATCGATATTCCTAATTCGACTGTTCCAGAAAGGATAGCTAGTAATCCTCCACCCCATAATAGTAATGCCATTAGACTAGTAAAATTAGAAATTAGTTTTTTAAACATTGAACTTTGTTTCTTTTTGGAAATCTCATTCTTACCATACTTTTTGAGACGATGTGATACCTGTTCTTCAGATAAACCGTCCATACTACTTTCCATTAAGGTATAGGCCTCAACCGGGGTCACATACATTATTTGATAATTATTCAATTCATTATCTTCATTAATATTCATACGACAATTCTCCTAATACTCATTCCCTAAAATTAAAAACCAAAAAATATATTTATAACGATACCCGTTATCCCTCCTCAAGGCCTGTCAAAATAAAAAAGACAGATTCTTTCTTGAATCTGTCTAAATCGTAATTTGTGGAGAGATTTCCTGAACTTTCCTTATTTTTCAAGGCTTACAGCCTCTTAGATAGTGAAATGATATGTATTTTCCCTTATCCGCTTTGCTTTTCTTGTTGAGTGAGCGTAAATGTTCATTGTGGTACTGACATCAGAGTGTCCTAACAGTTCCTGTACATCTTTCGGTGCAGCCCCATTGGAAAGCAGATTGCTGGTGTAGGTGTGACGTAACTGGTGGAAATGGAAATCTTCAAATCCTTCCAGTTTCTTTGACACTGATCTGCATACAATGCTGAGTGTACTCGGCAGTTCCAAAGAGCCATCCGGTCTTAAGCAGACAAAGGAGATTTCTTTGTAATCTGCCGGGACTTCCTGCGTTCCGTCAAGGTGATAGTATTCATAATAGACTCTGTTTTTCACATGAACTTCTTTGTAGTAATTGCGGTGATATAATTCGCCATACTGCATCCGGTTTTTGAGTTGTTCCTTTCTGGCAGCTTTCAGTATTTCAGTCAGGGTATCGCCAAAATCAACAATCCTAACTTTTTTCCGCTTCGTTGGTCCAATAATGTTTTTGTGTTTCATGCCGTCGTAGCGGATACTGCGTTTTATGGTCAGGCATTGTTCCTCAAGGTTAATGTCCTGCCATGTAAGACCACAGGTTTCTCCGATACGGAGCCCGGCATAATACGCAATCTGAATCGGTAGAATGGCAGGTGGGTTTTTCTTTTCCAGATACTTGATAAGTTGCTCGTAATCATCATGCGAAATCGGTTGTGTGCATTCTTCCACTTCATCATCGGAAAAGAGGTCAACTTCCTCTGCCTGTCGTTTCAGTTTGATATATTGCATCGGATTGAAACTGATTAGTTGTTTTGGAAATACTGCAAAACGGAATGACTGCTGTAACACTGCGGAAAAAGAATGGATATAATCTTTGCTGTATCCCTTTCTTACTTTCCCGTCTGGAAACTCACCACCGAATGTAAGCAGATCAAGAAATGCCTGTAAATGTTCGGCAGTAACTGTTTTCAGTTTACGGTCTGCAATCGGGTGTTTTTTGATACAGCGGATTGCACCAAGATAATTTTCCACTGTGCCGTTGCTGAGTGTCCCGGTTTTCAGTTCTTCTTCCGCCCACATATCCAGAAGCTCTCCTACCGTAAGGCTGTCTGCCTTTGCGACAAACTTCTTATTTTCGTAATCTTCCAGTGCTTTGCGGAGAAGTTTTTCCGTCTCACTTTTACTTTCGGTTCCAGCATATTCTTTCTGAACCATTTTACCGCTTGCATCTTCTACATAGAAGCAATAGTACCATTTTTTTCCTTTTTTTCTAACAGATCCTTTTGCCATAATTGTATTTCTCCTTTCGATATCAGACAATCGGAACTGTTGAAATGCTTCTTGCGTGTAAGTATATCACAACTCCGGTTGTCTTACTATACCGATTCAGAATCCTCATACATAACTTCGGATAAAAGATTGGCAAGTCTTTGTTCGGCTGCTTCCGGTTTCTTTGAATAGAGCCTTATCACATCTGCCATATCGTTAAATGCGTTGACAGTATGTGTGATCTCTCTGAGAAACATAATCTCATTATATTCATCTTTCGATTCGAATCCCATTACTTTGGCAATGTCCGCATCTTTGGTACTGCCTTTGTAATTTTTACAGGCGAACTGAAACGAATCCAGAAACAGTTCATATTGCTTTAACATTAACAGCAGTAAGTCTTTAGAAAAAGCGTCTTCTGTTTTATTAAGATCAAGAGGTAACTGTTTGAGAATATCGCCCATCACATCACGAATCTGCAATTCCTTCTTATCCGTAATATCAGTTTCATATTCATCGGTTTCCCCTTTGAGCCATTCAATCGATACATGAAGTGCTTCCGAAAGGCCTTCCAGTACCATCTTTTTGGTATTGTCAATCGAACCATTCTCATAACGCAGGATTGTGGAAGCGGTAACTCCCATCTTCTCTGCGACATAAGGCTGTGTCAGATTTAATTCGAGACGGCGCTGTTTTGCCCTGCTGCCGATCAGCTTGCGTAGTTCTTTATCTTTCATGCTGATGTGCCTCCTTTTTCGGTATGTCATTACTATACCACGCAACAAAACATATTGCAATATGCAATTTATAGAAAACGAATGAAATTTCATAATGCTTGACAAAGCAATATAAACACGCTATACTGACAGCACAAAAGAAATTGCATAATGCAATTTAAAAGGAGGTGGTCATATGACACAAAGAAAGATTGCCTTATCTATTGAAGAAGCTGCTGATTATACGGGAATCGGCAGGAACACCCTGAGAAAACTGGTGGAATGGAAGAAACTTCCGGTATTAAAGGTTGGGAGAAAAGTCCTGATCAAAACGGATATGCTGGAACTTTTTATGGAAGCCAACGAGGGCAGAGACTTGAGGGATAAGGGAAATGTGAAAGCAGTCACAAGAAACGGTTCAACTTAAAAAAGCGGTTCCCGAAGAAACCGCCAAAGGTTCTATCAGACCGGAGTCATGATATACCTACACGCAAGCAGATTATACCATGTACTTCGTCTGACAGACAA
>CAJJLI010000081.1 GCA_905192625.1 uncultured Clostridium sp.
GAGAGGTGAATATGGAACTTTGGGATGTTTATGATCAGTGTTTTAAAAAAACTGGTCGTGTACATGAAAGAGGTAAGGTATTAGCTCCTTTGGATTATCATCTGGTGGTGCATATCTATCCAGTGAATGATCAAAAAGAAATTTTAATACAAAAAAGAAGTGAAACAGTAGCGTGGAAGCCAGGTATATGGGCTGCAACAGGAGGTTCTGCGGTACAGGGAGAAGACATGTATGAAGCCTGTATAAGAGAACTAAGTGAAGAGGTTGGTATTTTAGCGGATGAGAAATGCATGGAACTTTATGCACTCTTAAAACGTGAAAATAGCTATAACGCTGTTTGGATTGTCCATAAAAATATCGATATATCAGAACTCTCTCTTCAAGTTGAGGAAGTTTCAGAAGCGAAGTGGGCCTCAATAGAAGAGATAAAAGAGATGGTTAAAAATGAGGAGTTCCATTCCTATCCGTATTTGGATATGCTGTTTGATTATATTATTGAAAAGTAGGAAATGATGTTAGTAAAAAGTAAAAATAGTTATATAACTTTGAATAAATAGAGATAGAAAGGATGAAATCGCATGTACCAAAAAGTATCCACAAACATGAAGTTTGTTGACAGAGAAAAAGAAGTTCTAAAATTTTGGAAAGAAAATGAGATTTTTGAGAAAAGTATTGATTCAAGAAAAGAAGGAGAGACCTATACGTTTTATGATGGACCTCCAACTGCAAATGGAAAGCCTCACATCGGTCACGTTTTAACACGTGTTATCAAGGATATGATTCCAAGATATCGTACAATGAAAGGCTATATGGTTCCAAGAAAAGCAGGATGGGATACTCATGGTCTTCCTGTTGAGCTTGAAGTTGAAAAATTATTAGGTTTAGATGGAAAAGAACAAATTGAACAATATGGTCTTGAACCATTTATCGATAAGTGTAAAGAAAGTGTTTGGAAATACAAAGGTATGTGGGAAGATTTCTCAGGAACAGTTGGTTTCTGGGCAGATATGGAGAAACCATATGTAACCTATGATAATAATTTTATCGAGTCTGAATGGTGGGCATTAAAAAAGATTTGGGATAAGGGTCTTTTATACAAAGGTTATAAGATTGTACCTTACTGTCCACGTTGTGGAACTCCACTTTCTTCTCATGAAGTGGCTCAAGGTTACAAAGATGTAAAAGAAAAATCTGCGATTGCTAAATTTAAAGTAAAAGATACAGAAAATGAATACATTTTAGCATGGACAACAACTCCTTGGACATTACCATCAAACGTAGGTCTTTGCGTAAACCCAGAAGAAACTTATGTGAAAGTTGAAGTTGGTGTAAATGCAAAGGGTGATGTTGTAAAGCCACCAGAAGAAGGAGCAGAGCTTACAGATGCAAATACTGCTGTTGCAAAAGAATACTATATCTTAGCAGAAGCATTGCTTAAAGTTATTGAAGGCGATTACCAAGTCGTAGAAACTTACGTAGGTAAAGACTTAGAATATAAAGAATATGAACCATTATTTGATTATGCATTTAATAATCCAGATGGTACAAAGAATCCAAAGGCAAATAGAGACAATGTAAATGGTAAGAAAGCTTACTATGTAACATGCGATACCTATGTAACATTAACGGATGGTACTGGTGTTGTTCATATTGCACCAGCGTTTGGTGAAGACGATGCGAATGTTGGACGTAGATACGATCTTCCATTCGTACAGTTAGTAGATGAAAAAGGTGAAATGAAACCTGAAGTTACAGATTTTGCAGGCGTATTCTGTAAAAAGACGGATGAAGGCATTATGAAAATGCTTCGTGAAAAAGGATTGTTATTCAAATCTCTTAAATTTGAGCATAGTTATCCATTCTGCTGGAGATGCGATACACCATTAATCTATTATGCAAGAGAATCATGGTTTATCAAAATGACAGCTGTGAAGGAAGATTTAATCCGTAATAACAATACAATTAACTGGATTCCTGAAAGCATTGGTAAGGGACGTTTTGGAGATTGGTTAGAAAACGTTCAAGACTGGGGTATTAGTCGTAACCGTTACTGGGGAACACCACTTAACGTATGGCAATGTGAATGCGGTCATATGCACTCCATTGGAAGCATTGAGGAATTAAAATCAATGTCTGATAATTGTCCGGATAACATTGAGTTACACCGTCCTTATATTGATGCCGTAACCATTAAGTGTTCCGAATGTGGTAAGCAGATGAAACGTGTTCCTGAAGTTATTGACTGTTGGTTTGACTCTGGTGCGATGCCATTTGCACAACATCATTATCCATTTGAAAATCAAGATTTATTTGAACAACAGTTCCCTGCTGACTTTATTTCAGAGGCAGTTGATCAGACAAGAGGATGGTTCTATTCCTTGTTAGCGATTTCAACATTAATCTTTAATAAAGCACCATATAAGAATGTTATTGTTCTTGGTCATGTTCAAGATGAAAATGGTCAAAAGATGAGTAAATCCAAAGGTAATGCAGTAGATCCATTTGATGCTTTGGCAGAGTATGGTGCAGATGCAATTCGTTGGTACTTCTATATTAACTCAGCTCCATGGTTACCAAATCGTTTCCACGGAAAAGCGGTAGTAGAAGGACAGCGTAAATTTATGGGTACACTATGGAATACTTATGCATTCTTTGTACTTTATGCAAACATTGATAACTTTGATGCAACGAAGTATCAATTAGAATATGATAAGCTTCCAGTTATGGATAAGTGGTTGTTATCAAAATTAAATTCTGTTGTGAAGACAGTAGATGAGAATTTAGCAAACTACAAGATCCCAGAAACTGCAAGAGCATTACAAGAATTTGTGGATGAAATGAGTAACTGGTATGTAAGACGTGGTCGTGAACGTTTCTGGGCAAAGGGAATGGAGCAGGATAAGATCAATGCTTACATGACGCTTTACACAGCATTGGTTACAATTGCGAAGGCATCTGCGCCTATGATTCCGTTTATGGCAGAAGATATTTACCGCAATCTTGTATGCAGCATTGATAAAACAGCTCCTGTAAGTGTTCATTTATGCGACTTCCCAGCGTATGATGAAACATTCATTAATGAAGAACTTGAAAAAGATATGGAAGCGGTTCTTGAAATCGTTGTACTTGGTCGTGCTTGTAGAAATACAGCAAATATTAAGCAAAGACAACCAATTGGAAAGATGTATGTAAAAGCGGATATCACTCATACCGATCACGCTGGAAACACAGTAGAAGGAATGTCTGATTTTTATAAAGAAATCATCGAGGATGAACTTAATGTAAAAAATGTAACGTTTACTTCGGATGTACGTGATTTTACTTCTTACACATTTAAACCACAGTTAAAGACATTAGGACGTCGTTTCGGTAGTAAGTTAAATGCACTTAAGGAAGTTCTTTCTGGGCTTAATGGAAATAAGGCCATGGATGAATTAAATGAAAAGGGTACTTTAACAATTACTGTGGATGGAGTAGAAGAGGTATTAGAAAAAGAGGATTTACTCATTGATGCAATGCAGATGGAAGGTTATGTTTCTGATTCTGACTACGGAATTACCGTTGTACTTGATACGAACTTAACAGATGAATTAATCGAAGAAGGATTTGTTCGTGAATTAATTAGTAAAGTTCAGACAATGCGTAAAGATGCTGGATTTGAAGTAATGGATCACATCAATGTTTATGTATCTGGAAACGAAAAGATTAAAGAAATTGCTGCTAAGAACATGGAAGAAATTAAGACCGTTGTATTGGCAGATGAAATTATCTTTGATCGTTTGAGTGGATTTGAAAAAGAATGGAACTTAAACGGTGAAGATGTTACACTTGCTGTAGAAAAGAGATAATATATGTAATGTCTTATTGATTTTAGTATTGTAAAAAGTAACAGCGCACATCCGTCGTATATTCGACAGATGTACGCTGTTATTTTTATAATTAATACAAGTTTATAATGGTCATATCAGGTATTCGTAATCTGCTTATGCTACTTGTTCCTTTCTCATAGATGCCTTACAGAGATTTTATCATTGACTAATACAATAAAGTTATATTTTATAATAATAATTGGTAAAATTGTTAATCCTAACTTTAAAATGAGTGTTAGGAGTATACTATGGAATCGATCTGGTCAAAAACGGAACAAATTGCTGAAAGACCACCCTTGCATGCAACAATGAATGCGGATGTTGTGGTAGTTGGTGCAGGAATATTTGGTATTTTAACTGCTTATTATCTTCAAAAATCGGGTAAGAAAGTTGTTGTAGTAGAAGGAAATCGAATTGCCAGCGGGCAGACAAAAAACACAACCGCTAAGATTACATCACAGCATGGTTTAATATATACTAAATTAGTTGATACCCTGGGTGAAGAAAGCGCTAAGTTTTATGCTAAGGCCAATGAACAGGCCATAAAGGACTACGAGACTTTAGTACGAGATGAAACGATTAATTGCGACTTTGAAAAAACATGTGCCTATCTATATACAAACGGGGATAATACAGAATTAAAACGAGAAGCAAACGTAGCAAAGTCATTTGGGATTGAAGCAGAGTTTTTAGAGACAATTAATATACCCGTTGAAAATACTGGTGCAGTTTGTTTTCATAACCAGGCACAATTTCATCCGATTAAGTTTATAAATAGAATTGCAAAAGGTTTAGAAATTTATGAACATTCAAAAGTTACTAAGGTTGAGGAACATGCAGTGATTGGTGATAACTTTAAAGTAGAAGCAAAACAAATTGTATTAGCAACACACTACCCTTTTTTAAGGACACCTGGATATTATTTTTTAAGAATGCACCAAGAAAGAACGTATTTACTATCTTTGGCAAATGCAAATAAAGTGAATGGCATGTACCTTGGTATGGAAGATGGACATACCATGAGAGATTATGGACAATATGTATTATTTGGTGGTGAAAGTCATAGAACAGGTGAAAATAAAGAAGGTGGACGTTATCAAAAACTGGAGCAGGATTCAGAAACGTATTTTAAAGATAGTAAAATTATCACCAAATGGTCTGCTCAAGATTGTATGACCCTAGATGGAGTACCTTATATTGGACATTTTTCCAATGCAAATGCAAATTGGTTTGTTGGAACAGGCTTTGGCAAGTGGGGAATGACTAGTTCTATGGTAGGAGCTAAGCTAATCACTGATTTAGCCACGGGTAATCATAATCCATACGATAAGTTATATACACCCCAAAGATTTCATGTGACTGCGTCTATGAAAAATCTATTACACGATGGGATGCAAGCAGTAAAAGGACTATCGAAAGAGTTCTTAAGTTCAGCAAGTGCAGAATTGTCTGCCCTGCCACCGGGACATGGGGGAATTATTTCACATGATGGTGAAAAGTATGGAGTGTATCGAGATGAAGCCGGAGAAACGCACTTTGTTTCTACAAAATGCCCACACTTAGGCTGTGAACTGACGTATAATCCAGATGAAAAGAGTTTTGATTGTCCATGTCATGGGTCTCGATTTGATTATAAGGGTAATCTAATTGATGAGCCTGCTATGACTGGGATTTGGACGATACAGGATGTAAAAGAACACAAAGAGTAGTAGTTAATTCGTTTATAATCTAAATTAAAAGATACCTGGTTCTATACAGTATGCAACCTTTTATGATAAAATAAAAGAAATGGCCGTATCTGCAGGAAAGACTGCAGATACGGGACTCTAATTTAACTAAGGTGTTTGGAATTTAAAAACTGAATAGAAATATAAGGACAATACATAGGAAAGAAACGAGGTCACAAAAGTGGAACGTATCGAAAATGTAACGAAATATTATACCTGTTTGGAACTAATGAAATCCAAGTTTGATAAATACGCAAGAAAAGATAAGTTCGAGGCGACAAACATTGATGAATACTTGATATGGAAACAACAAGCTAGAATAAAACTACAAGAACTTTTCGGTCACGATAAGATGGAGATGCCAATTCTTAGCTGTGAAATACTTGATGAAACTATGCTAGAGGATGGAATAAAGCGAGAGAAAAGGTTGCTTCAAACGGAACCTGGTGTTTTTATGCCATTTTATGTACTATACCCAGAGGAAGGAAAGATGCGCTCGGTAAAGAATGGGCATGAAGACAAACCTGCTTGTATGATAGCACTTCCTGGTCATAGTGGGGGTGGTAAGGAGTCTTTGGCAGGAAGAAGTGAAGTTAAGGCAATTGCAGATGCTATTTTAAAATTTAATTATGACTATGGATTAGAACTTGCAAAACAAGGGTTTATAACATTAATACCGGACGTGAGAGGGTTTGGCGAGCGAAGAGAGCTAGCGTTTCAGAAAAATGAAGAGAGCGCTTATATTGGTGGAACTTGCTATCATTTGTCTCATATGGCAGAGCCTCTTGGGATGACTGTTATAGGCATGCTGACTTGGGATATTTTTCGATTGATCGACTGGATAGAACAAACCAATGCCTGGGATATGACCGAACTAGGATGTGTTGGTTTTTCGGGAGGTGGAATGCAGACACTAATGACTGGTGCCTTAGATGATCGAATCAAACAGTGCATTATTAGTGGGTATATGTATGGATATAAGGATTCTTTGTTAGTGTTGAATGGAAACTGTAACTGTAACTATGTGCCACATTTATGGGAACATTTTGATATGGGAGACATCGGAGCCTTACTTGCCCCTAGAAAAGTATGTATACAATCTTGTGAAGGGGATCACCTAAATGGAGCAAGAGGGCTTTACAATGTAAATGAACAAGTGGACATCATGAGACAAGCATATAAGTTATTCAACGCGACGGATCAATTATCCCAAGATATCCGTGAAGGTGGACATTGCTTTCACAAAGAGGTTTTTTCGAGTTTTTTTAAATAAGATAATATGTAGTTTATAAGGATATTTTATTTACAATAGCTAGTTCCAGTGTTTTTAGCATTCATACCGATTTGTTACGTAGTTAATCTAGTTACATATAATAGACTAGGGATCATTATATGCCTATATGGAAAGATGGGCTGATTCAGTTGGACTTTCCGTAGAAAAGCTTTGCTATATCATTTTTTGCTACGTAGTGGCGGAAAGGGAGGCAAGATGGAAATAAATAAAGAGGCGTTGAAACGTAACATAGAAGTAAAGCTAAAGACACATTTCTTTTGTAATATAAAAGATGCAAGTAAGAAACAGATATATCAAGCAGTAGCATATGCATTAAAAGATTATATCATCGATGATTGGATGGAAACACAGGAGTTATATAAAGAGAGAGAGCTAAAAACCGTTTACTATTTGTCAATGGAATTTTTGATGGGACGAATTCTTGGGAATACTTTAATTAACTTAAAGGCGGATGGCATCGTTAATGAAGTATTAAAAGAGTTGGGAGTAAAACAAAATGAAGTTGAGGACGCGGAAAGTGATGCTGGTTTAGGAAATGGCGGACTAGGAAGGTTAGCGGCATGCTTTTTGGAATCTTTATCGACACTCTCCTATTCTGCCTATGGGTGTGGTATTCGATATAGACATGGTATGTTTGAGCAAAAAATTGTAGACGGATACCAAGTAGAAGTTCCAGATGAATGGTTGAAATATGGTAATCCTTTTGAAGTAAGGCGTGATGAATATTCACAAGTTGTAAAGTTTGGTGGAAATGTTAGGCTTACAAAGAATGAATTAAATCGTGATTGTTATACTCTGGAAAATTATGTAGCCGTAGAGGCAATTCCATATGATATACC
>CAJJLI010000082.1 GCA_905192625.1 uncultured Clostridium sp.
CCATCGCGCTGGCGATAATCGATGTTGCGTTCCTAGGGCTGATTGTCGGCTCTTTAAAAACTTTGTCTTCCAAGGCATTTACTGCTGTAACAACAGTATTATTATTAACATTAACAATGAATGCGAACTCATCTACCATAACCAAAGACTCCCTCATGCCTTTTTCGCTTGCTTTTTTTGCACCTGACTCCAATCGCTTATATTGTGCTTCGGATAAATCAATATTTCTGCTAGCTAACCTCTCATTCGCATGTTTTGAAAATTTTAGTTCTGTTGATTCTTGAAGAGACTGGGTCATCTGTAGAACTTCTTCAAATGATTTTGTATTCTCTCCAATCTTCCCTGTTACTTTATTCTTATTAGCAAGAAACTTACTTGACACTTGCTCTATGGACGTATATTGATTATTTATAAATTGCGCCATATAACATCCTTCCCTTCATTACGTATTACGCAATTGCATCAATTGTTTCATTCGAAGTTCCATCGGAACCCTCTGTATCATTTGAGTCTTCTGTTTTATCTGAATCATCTGTTGCTTTTGAATTCTTCACTGTAACAGAAACTTTATCAGAAACAGTTGTGAAGTTTGGATCGTTAAATACAACAGTTACACCATATGTACCATTCTCTAATTTCTTTAAAGCATCCTTAGAAACTGTAACTTTCGTACCATCCAACGTAATATAGGACGAATCTAATATGTTTCCATTAATAACCACTGCTATTTCTGAAGCAACATAATCTCCACTACCTAAATTCACCTCAAAGTTCATATCACTTGGTTCATCTGCATCAAATTCAAATTTTTGTTCTGTAGTAATTGCTGGCGAACCTTTTTGTACTAAATATGTCGTGTCAATAACACTTACTAAATCCTCTAAATTATATAGATTATTATCAATTGATAAATATATCTTAGAACCTGACATGGATATAAAATCGACGGTTCCAGATACTTCTTTTTTATTTCCACTGGAATCTGTACTCTGTACGATAACGTCTTTTCCTACTAACGAGAAGGCTTGTGATTTTTCGGATGCAGAAGATAAATTCTGCAACTGCTCTAACTGTGAAAATGTAGCTAACTGAGAAACAAATTCTGTATCTGAACTTGGATTTAATGGATCTTGATTTTTCATCTGACAAACCAATAACTGCAAAAATGCATCCTTGCCTAATTCAGAGGTACCTGTTTTTCTCACATTGGTGGACGTTATCGCTTCTGTTTGTTCTAATATACCGCCTGCCACTGATGCTGTCGTTGACATAATGCTCCTTTCTTCCGCCCTTACGCAGAATAATCAATATTTGGAACAGTTTCACCTAATAAAACTGTTTGTGTTGGTAAAACCTCTTCCGTACCTTCTAGATCATTTCCGACTTCCATACGAAATGCTTTTTTACCCTTGTTTGAGTTAGATTCTTGCTTATTGCCCGCTTCATTGCTTCCAGAAAATGAAAAGTTCGATACATTTACTTCGATTGCTTCCACTCGCACTCCTTGGTTTTCAAGGTTTTGTTTTAACACCTGCATCTGGCTTTCAATGGCTTCTTTCGCCATCTGTGTTTGTGTTGTAAACTGAGCGGTCATCAAGCCTTCTTTTGAAGTTAACGTTAACTGTACCTTTCCTAAATGCTCTGGATTTAATTGCAGTTCCATCGAAGTTTGTGAAGGTTTTATAACTACTTTAATTTCTTCTATGATTTGATTTGCAATATCTCTAACCGTCGTAACCGTCGATAATTGACCATCAAAATCCGTTTCTGTTTGCGTAACGTTCGAAACATGATTCAGAAAATTCTCAACCTGCGATGAATCACTTTTCTTTAAGGAATCTTTTGCGCTTTGGTCCGTGGAATCACTTACTTCATCGGAATCAGAACTTCTTTCTACTGAGAATGCAATTTCTGAGTTAGCTTCTGAATCTTTGACTCCCTCAGTTTCTTCTGTAACATCATAATCTGTATTACTTTGTGTCGTATGATTTTCGTTTGCTTTTGCAAGCTCTTCTTTATTAACGGCTTGTTCTAATACTCCCAAAAAATCTTCTGACTTTGTAACTTGCGCGGTTGCATCAAGAGGTATGTTAGATTCACTAACAATGCCTTGAATCGTTTCAAGTAAATTCGAGTATGTATTCGATAATTCTTCATTTGTCACAAAGGACAATATATCATCATTCCCTGAAGTAGCTAAAACTAATTGTTGTAATGACGCTGGATTTAGTAAGTCAATCATACTAAGTCCTAGCACTTCCATCGTACGTACTAGTTCTTCTTCTGATATATCTAAACTATCTTGAATTGCTTCCTTAACATCATTCATTACCTTTGCTACATCGTCTTCCAGGTTTGATACCGATTGATCTACAGAGTTCGTATTAGAACTTTTATCGATTTGTGAAACTTCTGTTTTCGATGTCATGCTTTTTGCTATATCATCTTGCTTTGAATGTTGATTATCCGTTTTGTTGGCAGTGGTAGTATTTTTAGTTACTGTACCAACTTTGTTCGTCGTGGAATCACTTAACATATCCGAAAATGATTTTCCATCTTTTGATTTTACCGTAGTATTGCTTGTACCACTGGATGCAATAGGTAAATCTAACATTGATGTAAGCTTTGCTCCCTGTGTAATCATCCCCTTCTCCTTTCTCACCACTCATAAGCTTGGTGTAATAATTTATGTAAAAGAACGCTTTCAAAGCACCGATATTTAAAGTAATAACCTTAATACCATTGCCTCTTAAGCATTCCGATACATCAAAGTGCTTATTGCATACTACTCATAATGCTATTGTATCTTTCTTCATCCATATCCGACATCTTCTTAAATAATTTTGCAGCGTAAAGTTGATCCATCTTATTTAATATTGCTGCACTTTCGTCTGGTTTCATGGATAGTAGTACTTTGGCTGCCCAAGCCACATCCGCTGTCATTTCTTCTAATACAGCCGCTGCCTGTGATGGTTTCATGGTCTTTAGTATCTTTGCCTTTTCTTCAATTGCTTCATCAAACTGAAGGCTTTCAAGTACCAAACGATATATTTCTTCCGCTGTTGTTGGATTTATTTCATCATAATAAGCTTTGTATTCTTCTATGTCAGGTGCATTTGAATTAAAAACAACGTTTTTATCAAATTCTTTCACACGTTCTTCAAAAGCGAGTTGATTATCTTCAAATACTTTTAATCGTTCTACTTCTGCTCTAAGTTCTGCGATTAGACTTTCGTATTCATTATTCTCTGATGTTAATGAATCAATTTGTAGCTCCAATGCTTTAATTTGCGCAATCGCTTCTGTCATATTTGCATACGGATAATTTTCTTCATACGCGAGTTGTTCATCTGTAACCGATGGTAAAATCCAGTTAAGGACTGGTACTTCTTTTAATGCCGGCCTAAGTGAAGATCCTAAACCACCAATATCAAGTTTGATGATAAAACCAAAGATTGCAAGCCACACCAATATAATTAATAGTATGACAATTGCAGTAAATAGCTTTCCACCCAACTTACCTTTTTCATTTTCTGTTTCAAAATCTGCAGTTTTTTTTCTTTTCGCCATGCGTATGTACTCCTTTTTACGCCTTCTAATTTAATTAGCTGGCTTTAATTTGCCATAGGAAAAGCTCACTAATTCATCCACTTCTTTTCGCTCTTCTTCCTCACATTCCTTAAGGTAATTCTCAAATGCTTGCTCCCGTAGTTTTTCTTGAATCTTTCTTTCCTTCATCGCCTGATTTAATTTCATCTGAGCAAGCTCTACGGCTTGCTCCGCTTTTTTTACTTGAATCGCTTGTATTTTAATAAACACTTTTAGTGATTCAATTCCGTCTTGTAAGCGTTTAATTTCAAGGATATTTATTTTATTATTCACGCTAAGACACAAGGAGTTCTCATATTTATCTCTACGGGAAATTAAAGCATTTAATTTATTTTCTTCTTCTGTCAATTTCATTTTAGCAATGCTGTAATTTGTTTTTTCCTGATCTTCTAATTTAAATTTGATATCAAGAATGCTTTGCATACGATAATTAAATTTTTTCATATGGTTTTACAACCTCTATTCATTAAAAATAGCCTCTAATTTCGCAATGGTATTCTGAAAATCGGCTTTCTCATCAACCTCTTGACATAAGAAGTCATTGACCTCATTTATTTTAGAAATCGCATAATCAATGTTTTTATTTGAACCAGCTTTATAGGCTCCAATATTAATTAAATCTTCCGCTTCATTGTATGTTGCAAGAACCATCTTGAATTTTCCTGCAAGTTTTTTATGCTCTTTGGATGCAATCGAACTCATAACACGGGATATACTTGATAAAACATCAATCGCGGGATAATGATTTTTATGAGCTAACTTTCTTGAAAGCATAATATGCCCATCTAAAATCCCTCTCGCTGTATCCGTAATTGGTTCGTTAAAATCATCACCATCAACTAATACGGTGTATAAACCTGTAATGGATCCGTCCCTCGTATTACCAGCTCGTTCAAGTAATTTAGGCATTTCTGAATAAACACTTGGCGGATAACCTCTAGATACCGGTGGTTCTCCACTTGCAAGTCCAATTTCTCGTTGAGCCATAGAAAAACGAGTCAATGAGTCCATCATCAATAATACATCTTTACCTTGATCTCTAAAATATTCTGCAATTGCGGTTGCAGTCATAGCAGCTTTCTTACGAATTAATGCTGGCTTATCGGAAGTAGCAACTACTAAAACAGAACGCCTTAACCCTTCTTCTCCAAGGTCACGTTCAATGAACTCTTTTACTTCTCTTCCTCGTTCTCCAATTAAGGCAATTACATTAATGTCTGCTTTTGTATTTCTTGCAAACATACCAAGCAATGTACTTTTTCCAACACCACTACCTGCAAAAATACCAATACGCTGTCCTTTGCCTATCGTTAAAAGCCCATCCACAGCCTTTACACCTAGTGGTAAAACTTCACTAATAAGTGCTCGTTCCATAGGATCTGGTGCTTTTTCATCCACTGCATAAAAATGCCCCAATTGCAATTGCTCGTTGTCCATAGGATTACCGAGTCCGTCAAGGACTTTCCCTAATAATTCATCACCAACACTTACTACCAACGGTTTGTTTCTATTGATTACCATACTTCCTACACCAATTCCAGTAATATCTTCAAAAGGCATAAGCAGTAATCTATCATCACGAAATCCAATTACCTCTGCATCAACAGACTTCTTTTTATCGCTAGATATAATACTACACAAATCATTTACACTTGCGTCTGGACCAATGGATTCAACGGTAAGCCCAACGATCTTAGTTACCCTACCCATGTTATCGGTTAAGTTTTTCGTTAAAAGCTTTTGGTATTTTATAAAATCAATCATGTATATCACCTAGCAACTCTCTAGAAGAGGTACCTGCAAGAAGTCTTAAATCGCATATAAGATTTTTAAGTTGTACGTCCAAGCTACAATCAATGACTCTACTATCTGTCTCTATCAAGCACTGTGCTTTTGATAATAAAGGATCTTCTACGATTTCAAGCTCTACCCCTTCTTTTAACTGCCACAAAAGTTCAGGTTTCTTTAAACTTACCAATTCATAATCTTCACTTGAAACTTTAACTATATATGAATTACTTGCATCTGAACCTTGAAATGCTTGTTCGATTAGATAAAGTATGATTTCTTCTTTTTCCTCCATCGCATAGTTTGTTAGTTTCTTAATAAAAGCAATTAACAATTCTACAAACTTAGGTTCTAACTCTCTTAATTTCTCATTATAGTCACTCTCAAGCTTCTTTTTTTCTTCTAGTAACTCTTGATTCTTTTGAAGAATTTCAGATTTAGCAAGCTCAGTACCCGCGTTATAGCCTTCTTCCCTTGCACTATTTCGGAGATTCTCTGCATCCTTTTTCGCCTGTTCAAGGATTTCATTCGCTCTTCGCCTAGCATCTTTAAGAATCTCACTTGCTTCATCTTCCATTTGTTGCTTTTTAATGGAATACTCTTCTTCTAATGCAGTGATATCATGATTCTCCTCATTAATTTCTTCCACAGAGGCAACCGGATGGAGTCCAGCTACAAAGCCGTCTCCCTCGATTGTTGCAGCGGTAAGGTTTTTCGCATCGAAACTCTCTGTATATAACGATGATAATCCAAGCTTATCAAGATACATTTTTTGAAATTCATTCGCCTTATCATTTAAATCAATTGTTTTTTTATTATCTTCATTGTATTTAATCGAATAGGCCTTAATCAAATTAGACAACGATCTCGTCACCTCCACCTCTTGAAATGATAATTTCGGCAGAGTCTTCTAATTTTCTAATAATATTAACAATTTTTTGTTGAGCTTCTTCAACATCTTTAAGTCGAACAGGACCCATAAATTCCATATCTTCCTTGATCATTGCAGCCAAACGTTTGGATAAATTATTAAAGATAACCGTTTGTACTTGTTCATTTGTACTCTTAAGAGCAACTGCAAGTTCATTATTATCAACCTCACGAAGAACTCTTTGAATGGATTTATCATCCAATGTAAGGATATCTTCAAACACAAACATTTTCTTACGAATTTCATCTGCAAGTTCTGGCTCTTCGATTTCAAGCGTTTCCATAATATGTTTTTCAGTTCCACGGTCTACGGTATTTAAAATTTCAACAATCGCATCTACACCACCCGCAATTGTGTAATCTTGATTTACCAAAGAAGCAAGTTTCTTTTCAAGAACCTTTTCTACTTCTTTAATAACATCTGGTGATGTACGGTCCATTTGAGCAATACGTTTTGCAACATCTGCCTGCTTATCCGGAGACAATGCCCCAATAATCGTTGCCGATTGAGCTGAGGATAAATAGGATAATATTAATGCAATGGTCTGAGGATGCTCATCTTGAATAAAGTTAAGCAATTGACTTGCATCTGTTTTTCGAACAAATTCGAATGGACGAACTTGTAAGGATGCCGTTAATTTTCCAATAACTTCTTTTGCTTTCTCTACGCCAAGAGCTTTTTCCAATAAATCCTTTGCATAGTTAATTCCACCTTCTGCAATATATTGTTGCGCTAAACAAACTTCATAGAATTCATTAAGCACTTCTTCTTTAGTTGCCGGTGAAATACTTCTTGTATTGGCAATCTCTAACGTTAACTGTTCAATTTCTTCTTCTTTTAAATGTTTAAAAATAGATGCAGATCTCTCCGGACCTAGCGTAATTAATAATATGGCTGCTTTTTGAATGCCATTGTAATTACTTGATTTTTTAGCTGGCATACGCTACCTCCTTGATTAATCCCAATCTTCATTCAACCAATTACGTAATAATTGAGCAACTGCTTCTGGGTTTTCATCCACGAATTTATCTATCATACGTCTTGTTTCCGATTTCTCACTAAACTCAATATCATCCAGCGATTGATTTTCTTTCGTTGTTGCAAGTAACTGTTCTACTGATAATTCTGGCTCTATCTCAGTAACCTCAACTGGTGCCATACTACGGAATACAACGAACACTAATAAGCCTACAATAATTACTGCTAAAATGATTTGTAGATACAAGGACCAATTGCTTGCACTTGGTTCATTTGGTATAAAGCTTGGAACTTCCCATATTATGATTGAAATATTACTCGCATCAATACCTGTTGCATTAGCAAATAGCGTATATAATTCTTCGTTTACTTCAAC
>CAJJLI010000083.1 GCA_905192625.1 uncultured Clostridium sp.
ATAATAACATCACTTTTGCTACAAACAGCTTTTACTTCAGAAAGACGATCATTCTCAGTTCCGCGTCCTCTTAAACGATTTTTATGTAAATGGCAACCTTCTGAAGCAAACACCCTTACATCATCGCCTAGATAATCTTGAAATCCTTCTAATACGGTTACATAACGAGAAGCTGTTCCTTCGTAATTTCCTTCCAGGGCCTTTCTGTTATTCGCATTTGGACCGATGATACCAATGGTCTTAATCTTAGATTTATCAAGTGGTAATAGATTATCTTTATTCTTAAGTAGCACAAGACTTTTTTTAGCAACCGAAAGATTGAATTCTTTCATTTCCTTTGAATCAACAACCTCGTAAGGGATACTATCATATGGAACTTTACCAGTTTCCTCAAATAATCCAAGCTTCATTCTGGTTGTAAATAATCTAGTTACTGCTGTATCTATTTGTTCTTCCTTAAGTTTCCCTTCTTTTACTGCTTCTAACAAATATATAAAGAGATTTCCACAGTTTAAATCACATCCGTTTTCTACAGCAAGTGCTACCGATTCCACTGGTCCATTTGTTACTTTATGATATTCATGAAAATCTTTAATTGCCCAACAATCAGATACCACATGACCATCAAATCCCCAGGAGTCTCTAAGGATATCTTTTAATAAGGTCTTACTTCCACAGCACGGCTCACCATTTGTTCTGTTATATGCTCCCATAACAGACTCTACGTTTGCTTCTTTCACAAGTGCCTTAAATGCAGGAAGATATGTTTCATATAAATCTTTTTCAGAAACCTTTGCATCAAAGCTATGTCTTAAATCTTCTGGTCCAGAATGCACTGCAAAATGTTTTGCACATGCTGCTGCTTTTAAGTAATTCTCATCATGTCCTTGTAAACCTTCTACAAATCGAACGCCTAACCGTGAGGCTAAATATGGATCTTGGCCATATGTTTCATGGCTTCTGCCCCAACGCGGATTCCTAAAAATATTCACATTCGGAGCCCAAAAAGTAAGCCCTTTATAGATATCGGTATCTCCAAATTCTTGTTGCATATTAAATTTTGCCCGACCCTCTGTTGCAATCGCATCTCCTATCGTTTCCATCAAATCCTCATCGAAGGTAGCGGCTAAGCCAATTGCTTGTGGAAATACAGTTGCAATTCCTGCTCTGGCAACTCCATGTAATCCTTCATTCCACCAATTGTATGCTTTCACATTAAGTCTATCGATACTTGGTGCAGTATGAAGCATTTGAAACACTTTTTCTTCTAGGGTCATCTGATCCACTAATTCTTTTGCTCGATTTTTATATTCATTTACTTTTTCTTTATTTAACATGAATTCTTTCATATACACCTCTGCCTCATATTTATGTCTTTTACTGTCTATAATGTTTGTAAAAATACTATTCTACTTCATTCACACCTATTATCTTTATCATTCAAACTTTACAGTTCATAATCTATACTATACTTGATAAATTCAGTCAAAAAAGTATATGAATTACCATGATTAAAAATTTTACATCGACGTGACTATGACAAATTTGTAAAGCTAGTTATGATTTAAAACTTTGATTTAGATATAAAAAGTTCACTGTTTGACGAACAACGTGAGGAGTTTGAACCTTTTTATATCTGTTTTTGTCAAAGTTATAAACCATTAGTAGCTTCCAAATGAGGAGTCGGAACAGAGATGTAAAATTTTAAATCATGGTAATATAGATAATCTAAATTCTGAATTTATCAAGTATTCATCTAACTCTTACACTGCTAAGTTTTTTATTCCTTTAAAGATCCGATCATCATCCCTCCTTCAAAGTACTTCTGAACAAATGGATAAATACATAGGAATGGTAGGGTTGATGTAATAACCATAGCTGCCTTCGTTGTTTCTAACAGCTGCTCGTAGTTTACAATCTCACCTACACTCTTTTGAAAGGATTCATCGCCTACAATCAAAATATTCCTTAGTACGAGCTGCAATGGAAAAAGATTTTTATTTCTTAAAAACATCTTAGCATTGAACCAACTATTCCAATGTCCTACTCCATAATATAAAATCATAACCATCATTGCTGGTTTTGATAGCGGGATAAATATTTTAAATAGGGCTGTTAAATGCCCTCCACCATCCATCATAACGGATTCTACTAAACTATCTGGAATCGTACTAAAATAGGTACGTAATAAAATCATGTTATATGTACTAACTGCTGTTGGTAAGATTAATGCCCAAAGAGAGTTGTATAGACCAACTCCTTTTACTACAAGGTAAAACGGGATTAAACCACCACTAAAGTACATTGTTATCATAAAAAACAATGTAATATGTTTATGAAAATAAACGTTTTTTCTCGCAAGGAAATACGCGCCACAAGATGTTAAAGTAATATTTATGACTAATCCAAAACCCATAATAAATAAGGTATTACGATAGCCGGTTATCACATTTCTTGTGGAAAAAACTAATTTATAGCCTTCCAAAGAAAAACCTTTAAACCATAGAAGGATCCCTCTATGCTTTACTAACTCATTTGCATCACTAAAGGATACAAATACTTCATATAGTAATGGATATAGCATTACTACTGCAACGATTATAAGGATTGCAGCCATAAATAAATCTGGTATCCACGAAACTAACTTCTTTCTTTTCATATGTCATACCTCAACTTTTAACTTTTAAAATAGACTAGATTCTGATAACTTAGAGCTTATTTTATTTACAATAAACACTAAGGTAAAGCTTATTACTGCTTCGAATAAACTTACTGCTGCCGAATAGCTATAGCTACCATCCAATAAACCTTTTCGATATACGTAAGTCGAAATAACGTCTGCCACTTCATAAGTAGATTCATTGTACATCAGCAATATTTTTTCAGAACCTACACTAAGAATTTTACCCATCTGTAAAATAAACAAAATAATTACTGTTTGTTTTATTCCAGGTAAAGTGATATGCCATATTCTTTTAAAACGTCCAGCCCCATCCAGTGCAGCTGCTTCATAAAGTTGGGTATCTACGCCAGCAATCGCTGCAATATACATAATACTGCTCCAGCCAATCCCTTGCCAAATTCCACTTCCAATATAAATTGTTCTAAAATACTTTGGTACCTGTAATAGAGATTCCCTGTTTAGCCCTATCATTTCGCGTAGATCATTAAACAAACCATCCGTCAAACAAAATCCTGTCAAAAGTCCACATAAAACTACCGTTGAAATAAAATGTGGAAAATAAGATATTGTTTGTACCGTACGTTTTATACGTTTAAAACGAATTTCACTAAGAACTAAAGCCAAAATAATTGGTGCAGGAAAACTAAAGATTAAACTATATAAACTAATGGTAATGGTATTGCGCATTAAACGTCCAAAGAATGGATTTTGTAGAAAGTCAATAAAGTTACCAAATCCATAATAATCCGTCCAAGGACTTCCAAAAATTCCAAGCGCCGGTTTATAATTTTTAAATGCCATAACTATTCCAGCCATTGGTATGTAACTAAATATGATATAATATAAAATGATTGGCAAAACCATAAGATAAACCGCTTTGTTCATCTTTAAATCTCTTTTAATCATTTTCTTTTTTATATTTCTTTTTTCTATTTTACTTAACTTACTAATAGACCCAGCTGGCGATACCGCAGTAGCCGTATGCTTTTTTAGCATATACGATTCCTCCTTTAAAATACAAGGCCAGGCATTTGTTAAACCAAGCCTTGTAATTGTTAGTAATTCATTCTTATCTTAACGTGCGATATAGCGATCATAAGCAGCTTGTCTGTATTCAAGCACCTTATCAATACCGTACTGTTTAAGCGTCTTAATAAATGAATCGTAGTTCGCTAGATCTTCTGTACCGAGTACATATTTCGTAATATTTTCACGAGCATAAGTATCAATATTACTATAATTCTGGTTAATATAATCCGATTCTTCCTCTGTAAATGTTACAGCTGGCATTAAATACTGTTCCATTTCAGTTGCCCATGTGTTTAAGATATTTGTCTCGTAATCTTCTCTTACTCTGACATAATCTTTAGAAACAAATTGTGGCCAGTTAGCATTCTTTGTTACATATCCAAGAACAGTTGAAGGATTGGATTCATTTGGATTATTTAAGATAAAGTCAGTATAAACAACCTTACCATCTACCTTTTCATATGTAACACCTTCAATACCATATTTTAATATGTTATTACCTTCTTCACTGTACATAAAATCCATCCAACGTGCTACTGTTTCAATGTCTTTACAAGCTGTACTAATACTAAAACCTGCGTCTCCTGTATACATTCCATTGTAGGAACTAAATAGTGGAGTGTCTCCTTCGCTTTTAACTAAGGAATTTAGTGCCACAACTTTAAAATTAGGATCTGTACTTTCATTTGCTACGATAGCATTCTTGTTATTGGATAGCATCTGAATAGAAGCACCGGCTTCACCACTTGCAAATTTGGACTGCACTGTGTTTTTATCAACAGAAGCAACATCTGCATCAATAAGACCTTCCTTATACCATTGATTCATCATAGTTAAAAATTCTTTATAATTTTCTTCTAACGGTCCAAATTTTACTTTACCGTCCTTTACATAGAAAGGATAAAGTGCCTCAAAGGAGGAACTTAAGGAAGCCGTTCCATACTGTTGGAACATCCAACGAAGTTCAAATGTAAGTGGAGTTTTGCAATTTAACTCTGTCTTAAATCTTGTCAAAACATCATGAAGTTCGTCTAATGTTTTAGGAGCTCCTACGCCAAGTTTGTCAAGCCAGTCCTGTCTTATGGTTAATCCCATTGCAGGTTCTGGATTTTCGTTTATTACAGGCAATGTATAATAGATTCCATCGTCTGTAGTAATCATTTTTGCAATTTCAGGATAATCTTCTAAAAACTTTTTAAAATTTGGCATGTATTGATCGATCACATCGTTTAAGCTAATGATATAACCATCTTTCAGTGCTGCGCTTGGACCACCAGGAAATGAAATCCAGTTCGCACGAAAGATATCTGGATATTCCCCACCAGCTAATAAAAGCATAAATTCATCACTAGGTGCTGTTGATCCATATTTTCCACCTAAATCAATTAAAGTAACGCCAGTCTTGTCTTTTAATGTCTGCATCCAGTTATAATCTTTGTACCAATCCTTCATTTCAGAAGTATCATATACTTCACGTCCGTCTCCCCAGTTCATCGTTATTTTCTTATCACCTGCAATTGGATAAGAAAACTCTGTAGTTTCTGCACTCTTTTCCTGATTCACTGACTCGACTTTCCCATTATCACTTACTGAATTTACTGGTTCTTCCGTTTTTTCTGTCTTTTTACAACCAGAGAAAGAACCTACTAGAAGTGCCATGGCTACTACAAGTGTTGCGAATTTGAATTTTACTCTTTTTTGTTTCATAAATACCTCCCAGATTAATATTAGTTACCAAATTTACTATGTAACAAATATCATCATATCTATCGCATCTTTTAAATTCAATTCACACTTCCTACTTGCAATCATCGTTTTCAATTTCCAAATCAACGTTTTCGATTTCAAATCACCATTTTAGGTTTTTAGCGAAAAATCCGTACTTTCTGATGACATATAATCATATTTAGATAGGCTATTTACATAGAATTAGAATTTTGATGATTGGCAAATCTCAACATAGCTACCAGGTGTAAATGCATGGTGTTATTTACATGCACGTACTAGAGTATTTACGCTCCGAAGTTCATTCACTGAATACAATTCATTCATCAAAACTTCGCCTTTGCTATCCTTTATTTTGCGTTTTGCTTCTTGTATTCTTCTAAAATTCAAATAATATAAAACGCTCTCCCCCCTAAGTTCGCGAAAGGATTTAGAGATATTGGAAACAGAACGCCCAACTTCATGGCACAATTTTTCCACATTCAAATTAACATCCATATAGTTTTGATCAATATAATCAACTACCATATTTACTATACTTTTCGCTTCAAGGTCACTTGTCTGTTCTTCAATTTGTAAAATAATATTTTCTACAGCTTCCATAAGCATGGACCATATTTCCTGCATATCCTTTAACAGCGTAATTTCATGATATTTAATTGGAAATCCTTTTTGATAGAGTGATGGACATATTTCATTAATTGCTTTATATAAAATATTTATTTGCCCGATTAATAACACTTTCGCTTCATCAATCGTTATACCACCTTCTCCTGTTGCACTTTTCCACATTGTCTTAAGGATTTTTTCAGTCTTATTAATATCTAGACTTTGTACGGCATTCATTAATTTCACTTCGTCTTCTTTTGAATACCAAGAAAATTCACGTCGTTCAAAATTTTCTTCAAATGTTAATGAATTTCTTTTACCAAAGGTGTCCATACACTGCAAAATATATGCCATTTCATAATAAACCTTATGTATTCCTTTATTTATGTCATGTATAGAACTAACCACCATATTATAACCGCCCGAAAGGTCCGTTACCTTTTCTCTAATAATCTTAGCATTTTCCATCAGAACATTCTTTGTTAGCCCTTCTGCATTTATAAGTAATACATATACCTGTCCAATTTTAACTCCTAAGCCTTGAAGAAGTTTCTGCTCTTGTTTCGAATGAATCCCTATCCCATCAATATCTAAAATGTCATCAGTATACGTATCGCTTTTGATTAAGATTAATGAATACTCTGGATACAGAAATTCTTTTAATAACTGTGCCTGACCTTTATTATAAACATCCGTTGCCTTTAATGTTCCTGTAAGAAGCTGTATTAGGTAAGATTCTTTTAAACGCTCCATTTGTTGATTGATTAAACTTTCATATGCCGATTGTTGCTCCATAACATCTTCAAAAGCATTCCTTAAATATACGAATTCTCCAACACCTTGAATATCGTTTCCACTTACGGCTTTCTTAATATCCGTAACTAAATCACGTAACGGATTATAATTTCTTTTAATGGAATATACGGTAATCCAGATGAAAATCATCATATAAACAACGAGTATAATAATAAAAATTACGAAGAGAAAGTTTTGTTGCTTCCTATAAATATTCTTAGGTATATTTATATTATAATGAAAATTATTTACCTCAGAATCCATAGTTAAGGTTTTATATAAAGGTAAATCATCGTTTAATAAGGTATAAGTTAATAACATATTGTTGTTTTCAATACCAAAGGATACTGTACTTAAATCACAAAGTTCTTTTACCGTTTTACTAAAAATCCCCTCAGTTAAAAGTAATACTACGGTGGCGTTTGTTATTTCACTTCTCGACGATTTATTAAACGGCAGGCTATAACTTAAGCAAATCTCCTCTTTTCCATTTTCCGTATTATAGGCCCAATACTCACTATTATATTGCCTTGAAATTTGTTCTTACCATTCCTGATAAGATGATTGTAAAACCTCTTTATTCATTTCATAGAATTTTTCTGAGCTTACTGCTGTATGCGAACTGATAATAAAATCAATCTCTTTAATATAGATATAGATATCTAAGAGATAAGAATTTGCTTTTCTATAAGTCTCTAATTGCTTTTTTACTTTATAGGTTAAATACGCGGATTCACTAGGAGTCGCGTAAGCTAATTTATTAAGCTTATCATGTACTGTGTTGTCCCATACGAGTGATACCCCAGTTGTATTAACTGCTATAATTCGCTTA
>CAJJLI010000084.1 GCA_905192625.1 uncultured Clostridium sp.
TTGTATTGTTAGTATATTAGTGTGACAAAGGACAAGACACATGTTTATTAGTCGTTTAGATTAAATTTATTAAAAAGCAAATATTGTTTTGGTAACCTGAACAAGGCTTTTTTGTTATGCTTAAACGGCAATGTGTTTCATTTCTATGAGTGATCGACTATTTAAAGTAATGTTAAAACGTATATTTACTATGTGCACTTAGCGGTATTATGCTAGGTATAGTATTTATTGCAATGGACGATTGTTACTCATGATATTGATTTATAAAAACGCATCGTTAGCAGACAAAGGCCTATCAAGGTTTTGTCTGTTTTTTTTATTGTATAGCGACACGCCATAGTGTTTCATATAGTTAGCGCTCAGACTGCGATTATTCGTAGGTGCAGCGAATGGCTCAAGATTATCGCAGCGATTGGATCAAGTTTAATACAGCGAATGGCTCAAGTTTCACACAGTGAATGGCTTAAATTTGTCGCAGCGTAAACTTGGTGAATGAATGATTAAATTTTCATTCTTCTTTGCACAATCAAGGAGGTTTTAAATCATGATTATTTTTATTAGATTACGTTATTAGTACTGGATTATGGTACTCGGTTGAAAGAAAGACGTTTATCATAATCCTTTTCGCAGCAAGAGTGTGAAATTAATTTTCACTTACAAGTTTTAGTTTCATCTAAAAACTTGTCATTCACGGATGAAATGTATTTTATGGAGGTTCATAATAGAACTTTCATTTTGAAAAGGAGATTATGATTATGAGACAAATCGGTATAGTAGTAGGAGTAAACGTTAAGAATGGAGAACATTTTAACGAAGGAATGCAGGAGTTAATTGCATTAAGCGATGCGTGTGACATTGAGATTGTAGATGCTTTAGTACAAAATGCAGATAGTATTAATAAAGCGACTTATCTTGGAAAGGGTAAACTAGCAGAGCTTTCTGAATTGGCAAATGCAATGGGAGCAGAGGTTGTTATCTTCAATGGTGAGTTAACTGCTTCTCAAATTCGTAATATCCAACAAGTGGTAGATACTGTGGTTCTTGATCGTACCAATTTAATTTTAACGATATTTGCTAGTCGTGCAAAGACGAGAGAAGCGAAGCTTCAAGTAGAAGTGGTAAGATTACAGTATGAATTGCCACGATTAATTGGTGCGAACGAAAACCTTTCCAGGCAAGCAGGAGGTATTGGTGGTGGAACTGGAGCCGGTGGTAGAAATAAGGGAGCCGGTGAAACAAAACTAGAACTTGACAAACGAAGGGTAGAAGAGAAAATCAATGCAATGCAAAGAGAGTTAGAAGAGCTTGTTGCGCAACGATTTACTCAAAGGAATAAGAGGAAAAAGAACGAAATAAAAACAGTTGCATTAGTAGGATATACCAATGCAGGAAAATCAACAGTAATGAACTATATGGTCCAGCAATTTATCGGCAAGGAAGAGAAAGAAGTCTTAGAAAAGGATATGTTATTTGCTACCTTGGAGACTTCTGTTCGTAAGATAAAGCTGAAAAATCGAAAGGAATTTTTATTATCCGATACCGTTGGATTTGTAAGCAATTTACCACATAAGCTTGTAAAAGCATTTCGCTCCACACTGGAAGAAGTTTGTGAAGCTGATTTACTCATTCATGTGGTAGACCGATCCAATGAAGATTACAAGAGTCAGATAGAAGTAACAAACGCTACTTTATCTCAAATAGGAGCAGGTCACATTCCGGTAGTCTATGCGTATAATAAGGCGGATTTAGTGAAAGAGGAAGTTTTGATAGAAAGTCAAAGTGAAATATCATCAATGGATGCACAGGAAGACATTGTATTCATTTCTGCAAAAAAAGGTGATGGTATGGATGAACTTATTGAGCTCCTATGTAAGCGTTTATACCCAGATGAAGTCAGAACAAAGATAATGATACCTGATGATCAAGGTGCCCTAATGGCTAAGATAAATGCTTTAACAAATATTATTTCTTCGGACTGTGAGGAAGAGGGAATGGTATATGAAATCCAATGCAATGAGCAGATGTATCAGCAAGTTGAGACTTATGTAATAGTGTAATTGGTAATTTGGTAATTGGGGTCAGGCACTGTGAACACTGTGAACAAATTATGAACACCAGCAGAATCATTCTGGATTTTGCTAGTGTTCTTTTTTGTTGAATTCTGTAATATTAAAGTGGATATAAATAAGCATGGAAAGTATTGGGAGTAAATGCTATAATAAAGAAATATCTGGAATAGAATAAAATGCTTATTTGTGGAGGTCTTATGAGAGAAATTCTTGATGAAAAGGTTGTAATGCTGTTTTATATTGAGGAATTAGAAAATAACAACATTGATTTCTTAGTACATAGGGAAGAACAGAGCAATATGGTGAAGAATTATTTGGTACAATTAATTCAAGCATCTAGTATAAATGATAAGATACAAGTAGCCTCTAAGCTATGGAAAGTTTTGTTTGAGGCAGCAATGTCATATATAGACGAAGATAAGCAAGGGTATGACAAATTATTTAAGTTCTTTGATGAATTCGTTGAATTTGAGGAATTAATTTTTGCTTCCGATTCTTTTTATCGTGACCACACTCTACATTGTTTGTGGGTATATTTTCTTGGAGAGTATGTGCATCGCAAGGAGGAGTACAGTCAATTATTTCATGATAGTCGGGAGCAATTACCGATGATATCTGCGCTAGAAGAGCTAATTATGCGACTAAATTTATCAAAAGATAAGACAGTAAAAGATTTGCTGATGACCATTAGGCTGTTTAAAGAAATGCAAAAGTATGAAACAGCAAGTCGTTGTATTGCTGCATTAACCCATGATTTAGGATATCCATTAAAGAAGATTGAAAAGATTAATAAAAGTATGAAGAATATTCTCCCTTACTTTTCGATCAATTCTTATGATGATTTTTCATTCGAATTTAATAATACACAGCAGCATTTTATTGAAGCCTTTTTAGAATTTATTTCTTGTGAATTATATGCCACAATACATACTACCGAAGAAGCAAGTTTTTTTATTGAAGAGATATTTAAATTGGAGAATGGTAAGGTGGTTGGTTTGTGGGAAGATGCTGTTGATAAAATGACGGAAGAACGAATCAATATATTAAAAGAAAGCTTTAGAGGAAGTTCGACCCTAAAAAAGAACCAACAGCGCTTGATGTCATACTCTCATGATTTTGAAGAATATAAACACGGAATAATGAGTGCTTTTTTATTAACCAAGAATCTACAGGCATTTAAAAATATGAATTATGTTACGGAACAATCAGTTTCAGAGCAGTCAGTGGATATGGCTCTTTTTTGCGTGAAACAACAAATTTTATTATCAATTTCAGATCATACATGTGATTCGTTCAAGATTACGAGTATTATGGATGAAAATTATTTAACTTTAATTGATGAGTTAGAAGAGTTTTCAAGAATCTCTCGTGCGAGTCAAAATAGAGAATATGTAGAAGAGTTTTGCTCCACAAAATTATATTATGAAGAGGATTGGTTCTGCATTGATTTTATCTTTGACAACAATGCCCTGGACAATTTAAATCCGGAGATAGCGTTTAAAGGGCGGTGTAAGAAGTTTCTAACATTATTTAATATCTCTCATTTAAGTCATAATTTAAAGATTAAGTTAAGGTGCATTAGTGAACTAGAGGATAATAATCATATTTATACCTTATTGATTTCTAGGAAGTATGCTGATATTCTAATTGATGACATCTCGCAAAATATACCGAAGTATCTAAAATCAAGTCAGTTTTATACGAAAGAAGAATATGAGAGAATGTAATAGAGCTCAGGCACTGTGAATATTAATCTTTCAAAATCCCCTTTCATAGTGCGTCTAGCATGGGCGTACTATTAAAGGGGGGAATTCGTGTGTTTTGAAAACGGTCATCCATTTATCGGTGAAAAGAGATTACGGTATTCCCTAGGAGACATATGGTAACGTGCTTTAAAAACACGGTTAAATGTGCGCTGGCTGTCAAAGCCTGCATTTTCATAGGCTTCAGTAATGGATTGATTGGTATATTGTAGGAGACCAGATACATAGTCTAGGCGGGTATCATTCAGGTATTGATTAAAGTTTGTATGAAAAGTACCAGAAAATACTCTAGATAAGGCATAGGCACTGAAGCCTAAATCTTTAGCCATACCTGTAAGAGTTATTTTTTCAGTAAAATGACTGGCGATATAGGATACTGTCTGATAGATAATATCATCACTACCAAGGGTGTTTTTTTCCACTAGGTGATAGAATGGAAGACAGCGTGCTAGTATAATCTGTATAAAGGCCTGATAAATAATGTCTTTTTGATCCGTTACTGGATACTCCAAAAGACTTTTCAGAGTATAGGCGATATCAGGATGAAGGCTGGAACTTGAAATAATAGGATTATCAGGGCAAAATTGTTGTAATGTCTGGAGATAACCGCCACCTAGAATAGGAGATGCCAAAAGATAAATAGCTTTACAGGGACGAGTATCAAATACCTGGTAATGGTGAATTACATCAGGAAAAACAATGGCAAAGTCTCCTTGCTCCATATGGTGTAGTTCCTGGGCTATTCCAAGTTCTAAACTTCCTTCTGTTACGTATACACACTCTATTGATCTATGTATGTGTGGAGATATATGGATAGATTCTGTGTGGAATATCTCAAGACTTTCCTTAGTATGCTCATAAATTGGACGCATATAATAACCTCCTTGCAAGATTTGGCTAGTTTTTAATGTGATTTGACAAGTATTATATAAAAAAATAGGATATAATTCAATCATAGAAAGAAAAGAAAAAAGGGGATGAGACATATGTTAGATAAAATTAAAAAAATCATAAGAGAATCAATGATTAGTTATGTTAAAATGTGCGAACTAGAATGGCGCTAAGATTCGGAGAAAAATGAATATGAAAAAACAAAGATTAAAAGCTATCTGCCGTTATTAGTGCATGATAGCTTTTTTTATCTATAGTAACTTTATATTCTATAGTAACTTGACTTTGTGAAGTCACTATGATAGACTTACAAAAAAGTCAGGAGATAATCTATGTTTGAATCATTGGTAGCAACAAATAGCGTAAGTTTTATATTAGTATTTTTAGAAGGCGTCCTGTCCTTCTTCTCCCCTTGTATCATTCCCTTAATACCAGTATATATGGGATTTTTAGCTGGGAATGCAAAAAAAACAGGTGAAGATGGAAAAATTACATACGAAAGAAAGAAGGTATTCTTTCACACTTTATTCTTTGTATTCGGTATATCTTTCGCATTTTTCATACTAGGAATGTCGTTTACAGCCTTAGGTAACTTCTTTAATAGTAACAAACTTCTATTTACTAGAATTGGTGGTATTCTAATTCTTATATTAGGTTTATTTCAACTAGGTATATTTAACTTTTCATTTTTGCAAAAAGAACGAAAGATACCTTTAAATCTAACAAATAAGGAAGTAAATCCTTTGATAGCACTGATCCTTGGATTCACCTTTAGCTTTGCCTGGACACCATGTGTTGGACCAGCACTTTCCTCCGTTTTAATCATGGCTTCTGGTGCAAAAAGCGCTGCTACTGGCAATCTACTGGTAATTGTTTATGCCCTCGGATTTGTTCTTCCATTTTTGCTACTGGGATTATTTACAACGCAAGTTTTAGCATTTTTAAAATCAAAGCGGAAGCTGTTAAAGTACACCATTAAAGCTGGTGGTATCATACTTATTACTATTGGTATAATGACTTTTACAGGTTGGATGAATGGCATCTCAAGTTACTTGAATTCCTTTGGTGGTTATCCATCAAGTAGTAAACAGGATGTTGAGGATAACGATGACACTTATGATAAAGAAAATTCAGAACCAACACAAGAAGACACGACGGATAAAGAAGGTGAGTCATCGGACAATGCAACCGATAACAAAGGCGAAACTACAGATAATGTAAATGATAACCAAGGCGAAATTACAGACAATGTAACAGACGGCGAAGCTGAAGCTGAGGAAGCTCCTGAAAAAATTGTTGCGTTTGACTTTACTTTAACGGACCAATACGGAAATGAACACACGTTATCTGAGTATAAGGGGAAAGTTGTATTTCTAAATTTTTGGGCAACCTGGTGTCCTCCTTGTAAGAAAGAAATGCCACATATTGAAGAGTTATATCAGGAGTTTAATCTAAATCAAGATGAAGTGGTGATATTAGGTGTTGCAAATCCAAGCAGCGAAGAGTATCCTAATAATCAAGACGAAGAAAAAGAAGATATTATATCTTTCTTAGACGAAAATGGTTACACATTCCCGACAGTATTTGATGAGACGGGTGAAGTATTTGGTGATTACTTTATTTCCTCTTTTCCAACAACATTTATGATTGACAAAGAAGGGAATATATATGGATATGTACCTGGAATGATGACTAAAGATATTATGCTTAGTATTATTGATCAAACATTGGAAGCTTCCCAATAATAGTATAACGTCAAAATATTCAAAGATTACTATGTACACTCATTCGTATCAATAGGACTTTAGGAGAAATTAATTATGAAGAACTTATATAACCTACCTTGTAACATTGCCCAGACTCTTAACATTATTGGAGACAAATGGACATTATTAATATTGCGCAAGATAATGATTGGGCACACAACCTATAAGGAAATGCAAGAGGGCCTAGACGGAATTCCTACAAACTTACTTTCTGAACGACTAAAATCCTTAGAAGCAGATGGGCTTATTATATCAGAATTATATCAAAACCACCCACCTCGTTATCAATACTTGCTTACACAAAGTGGAATGGACTTGGCGGATGTTTTTAATAGCCTTATTATGTGGGGCGAAAAGCATTTAAAGATATGTTATAAACAATTAAACCATACCCAATGCGGACATAAGATTGAACATCAATACTATTGTCCAAAATGTGATCAAGTAGTTGAGAGAGAAGATATCACCCTGTGTGCCCCAGATGAGAAAACAGAATCGTAATATAAAAATAAATAGCTCTATTTAAATAAATGCCTCAATATTAGCCAACGAAACTTGACTAATATTGGGGCATTTTTATTATTTATCATTTATAAAACTCTTTAATCTTATCCATTCTAGAGGTCATTCCCTGAAAAAGATAATCCACCAAAGTAATAGCTACCATTGATTCCACCACCACGACTGCCCTTGGTACGATGATTGGATCATGTCGCCCTTGGATTTCAATCTCTATATTTTCATTATCTTTATTAACCGTTCTTTGTGGCTTAGCAATTGAAGCTGTAGGTTTTACGGCTGCACGAAGGATAATCTCTGTACCATCACTAATACCTCCGATTATGCCCCCTGCATGATTGCTAAGCTTGGTAATCTTCTTGTTGTTATCATAGAAAAATGAATCATTATTCTCATATCCTGTTTTTGTGGCTACTTCAAATCCGTCACCTATTTCTACTCCTTTGATAGCCCCAATGGACATAATCGCTTTTGCAAGTGCAGCATCTAGCTTGTCAAATACGGGTTGACCAATTCCAGCGGGCATTCCTGACACAATACATTCAATGATACCGCCAACGGAATCATGGTCCTCCATCTTTTCCTCAATGTAGGCTTCTGCTTTTGCAGAGG
>CAJJLI010000085.1 GCA_905192625.1 uncultured Clostridium sp.
CCAAATGTTTTGTCCATTTAATCCCTCCCATATATAAACACTCTTTCATGGTCTAAATATATCAAACAAATACTAAATTGTCTTTCTATATAATCAGATTTCCTTTGCTAATACAACTTTTTTCAAGATTATCTTTCTTATTTTATAAATAATCCCTTGGAAAGTGTAAATTTTTCTTGTATTTCATCATATTATGTATTAAGAAAACAGAAAGGTAATAAGACATGAACAATCGTAGAAGGCAAGAAAACTTTATTTTATGCCCTCCGGGAAGATGCCCTTGGATAATTCCACCTCCTCCACCCCACAGACCACCACTTCATCCTAATCCACCATGGGGACCAAATGACTGGGGATGCCCAAATTGCGGTCCAAATCATTGGGATAGAAAACGTTTTGATGGAGATTGGCATGATGGCAGACACCGTAGAGATCATGATCGAAGATATTAGTTTTTAAACTCTTAAATTCCTGAAACACAAGACGATATTAAAATAGAGAATGGAGCAGGTATGTATTGGTAGCTTATCTTTAAAAACCAATACAGCCTGCTCCATTTATATTGGACGACGAAATAATTATTAATCCTTTCTTAATTTTCTCAATGTCCACTTGCTTTCACCTAAACTACTGTGTTATGAATAATATGGTGTATTTCACACGATTAATTTTTTGGAGGTTTTATGTATGATACGATTTACCATGCACGCGTTTCGAGGGATTGCCATCCTTTCCTTAATATACTACATAATTGTATACGTCATTTCAGGTCGTAAAACTTCATTTTCAAGTTTTTGGCTTGCTACATGGATGGTTTCAACATCTCTATCTTTAATGTTTACTTACGCACTTCAAAAAGATATCAACACTTTATTACGCACTAGTAAAATTATTAGCATTCTTTTTTGGATAGGAATTGTTTTTTTCTTAATTGTAGAGGGCTTTTTAATATTTTTCGGGAACAATGTTGCGAAACCCGATGCAGATTACGCTATTGTACTAGGAGCACAAGTTAGAGGAACTACCCCTTCTAAAACCCTTGAAATGAGAATCCAAACCGCTGCCTACTACCTCAATGAAAATCCAAATACCATTGTGATTTGTTCTGGAGGACAAGGTACCGGCGAAGATATCTCCGAAGCATATGCCATACAACAAGGTTTAATTCGACTTGGCATAGATGAAGAGAGAATTTCACTAGAAGAGCGTTCCACCAATACCGTAGAAAATCTGACGTATAGTATGGAATTTCTTGAAAACACCTCTCAAAACGTTGTTATAATTACAAGCAATTTCCACTGCTTTCGCGCTGTAAAATTAGCTAAAAAATTGGGCCTACAAAATATTAGTAGCTTAGGAGCAAGTGAACTAATGGTAACGACTCCTCAATACTATGTGCGTGAATTCTTTGCAATTGCTAAGGACTTTTTCGTAGGTAATCTTTCATTTCGTTAACATAAAACTATATTAAAAATTGTTTATATGATGTTAGAAAGCCTATCCTTCTACGAAATTTTAGTGACATAGATATAAAAAGTGCCCTCCAGTAATATTGGAGGGCATTTTTTATTATATTATCAATGAAAGGATTCTGTATTACTAGCACACACCTTGAGCAATCATTGCATTGGCAACTTTTTCAAACCCTGCAATGTTGGCACCAACAACATAATTTCCTTCAAAACCATAACGTTTTGAAGCCTCATCCATGTTGTGGAAAATATTAACCATGATTGTTTTTAATTTAGAATCTACTTCTTCAAATGACCAGCTTAAGCGTTCGGAATTCTGTGACATCTCTAACGCAGAAGTTGCTACACCACCTGCATTCGCAGCTTTACCTGGCGCAAATAAGACACCATTTGCTTGTAAATACTCTGTTGCATCCAATGTTGTTGGCATGTTTGCACCTTCTGCAACTGCGATACAACCATTTTCTACTAACATCTTCGCATCATCAAGTAACAATTCATTTTGAGTAGCACATGGAAGAGCAATGTCACATTTCACTGACCAAACACCTTTGCCTTCATGATATTCTGCATTTGGTCTATATGTTACATACTCCGTTAAACGAGCACGTTTCACTTCTTTAATTTCTTTTAAAACTTCTACATCAATACCATCTTTATCATAAACCCAACCATTAGAATCGCTAACTGTAACTACTTTTGCTCCTAATTGTTGTGCTTTTTGAGCCGCATAAATTGCAACGTTACCAGAACCAGAGATACATACTGTCTTTCCTGCAATATCAATTCCATTGCATTTTAACATTTCTTCTGTTAAATACAATAGTCCATATCCGGTTGCTTCCGTTCTAGCTAAGGAACCGCCATAAGACAATCCTTTTCCAGTTAAAACACCTTCATATCTTCCAGTAATTTTCTTATATTGTCCATACATGTAGCCAATTTCTCTTGCACCAGTACCAATATCACCCGCTGGTACATCAACATCTGCTCCAATGTATTTGTAAAGCTCGGTAATGAAACTTTGACAAAATGCCATAACTTCGCGATCGGATTTACCTTTCGGATCGAAATCAGAACCACCTTTGCCACCACCAATTGGGAGACTTGTTAATGAGTTTTTAAAAATTTGTTCAAATCCTAAAAACTTAATGATACCAACGTTTACAGAAGGGTGTAAACGTAAACCGCCCTTATATGGTCCAATGGAGTTATTGAACTGTACACGATATCCTGTATTTACTTGAACCTGACCTTTATCATCTACCCAAGGTACTCTAAATTTAATTTGACGATCTGGCTCAACTAAACGCTCTAATAAGGCTTCTCTACGATATACTTTCTCGTTGGCTTCAACCACTGGTCTTAAAGATTCTAATACCTCTTTTACCGCTTGGTGAAATTCTGGTTCTCCTGGGTTTTTAGCAATTACTCTTTCAATCACTTCATCAACATATCCCATAATCTTATCTCCTTTATAACAAAATAAAACACAAATTTACAACGAAAAAAGCAAATAGAAAAAGGTATGGCGAATAAACGCAATACCTCTTTGTATTTGCTCTTTTATTTATTATAAAATACTTTTTTTAAAATTTCAATACGTTAGTGTAATAATATATAATTTTTTTATTTTTTGCTGATTTATTATATGATTCAAATTATTTTTTATGCATATTAATTATATTCTTCATAATTTCTTAATGATTTTCTTTGTCGTTTTTTAACATTCTTATGATATGATATAGATAAACTCTTTTTTATGATGGGACTTTTGTGTATAATATAAAAAGGAATAAGGAGGAATTGAAATGTATACAATTCTTGTTTGTGATGATGATAAAGAAATCGTTGATGCAATTCAAATATATTTAAGTACCGAGGGATATAACGTATTAAAAGCGTACAATGGATACGAGGCTTTAGAAATTGTTGAAAAAAATGAAGTTCATCTAATCTTGCTTGATGTAATGATGCCTATGATGGATGGAATGCGAGCTACAAGGAAGTTAAGGGAAAGTAATCGTATCCTACCAATTATATTTTTAACTGCAAAATCAGAAGATAGTGACAAAGTTTTAGGACTAAATATCGGTGCTGATGATTATATAACCAAACCTTTTAATCCATTAGAATTAATCGCTCGTGTAAAATCAGCACTACGAAGATATACTGAACTTGGAAGTATCAATGAAAAAACTAATATTTACTCAACTGGTGGACTAGTAATTGATGATGAAGCAAAAGAAGTGACTGTAGATGGCGAATTAATTAAGCTTACACCAATTGAATACAACTTATTAAAACTTCTTGTTAAAAATAAAGGGAAGGTATTTTCTATTTCTGAAATCTACGAACAAATATGGAATGAGCCTTCCTTTGGTGTTGATAATATCGTGGCTGTTCACATAAGACATATTCGTGAAAAAATAGAAATCAACTCAAAAGAACCAAAATATCTAAAAGTAGCTTGGGGAATTGGATATAAAGTAGAAAAATACGACTAGTCCAATCTTCCACTATGAATAAGGAATGGAAAGGCATTTACCTATTATGAAATTAAAACAATCCTTGCTTATAAAAATGTTACTAATACTAATTGCCTTTATTAGTTGCGGAATCACTAGCATTTGTGGTAAACAGGTGCTTCAATACTTAAACCATTATTCCATGGAAGCAGATTCCTATACGGATACAAGACAATTCGAACAATTATATTTAAAATATGTGGAGCGTACCGCAGTTTACATCACGTATAAGGAAAACGGTTTTGTTGCTGATCCCAATAGTATTTATTACACCTCCGATTTACTTTCTATATTAAATGGCGATGCAAAAGGTAACTTACGCCCTTCGGACAGCGTTTACACGGCATCCCAAGAAAGTTTTGAATATTATAATCGTCTATTAAATTACTATTGTAAAAGTTTTTACTATTATGTGAAAAATACTACCACAGGAGAAATCTATTATAGCCCTCACTTTGCTGATTTACTAAAATCAGAAAATGAGACTTTCATATTGGATGATACAAGCTTTGAAACATATCTTAAAAACATTAGTACCTTTCCTGCTTATCTTGTTATCAATACAAAGAATAGTAGGTATATTACTAACGTTGAAAATAAATTTGACAGTAGTATAAACGATGCCAGCATTGATTGGATCGTAGACTTTATAACAAATAAATACACGATTACTTCAAAAGATCCAAACAAATCGGACTCTATCATTGCAGGCATGCCAAAGGAATCCGATGACTATGTAATTTATACGTTTGTTCGCACAACAGAACACGATGAAAATGATGAATTTTATAATCTCTATGAAAATTTCCATACCTTAAGAAATCGCTATGAACAAAATTTAAAATTCGGTATATTTGCAGGACTCGTTTTCATTTTTTCCATAATTGGTCTAGGCTTTTGTGTTGGATACAAAAAAAGTGAAACTGGGATTTATTTAAATTCCTTTGATAAACTGCACACAGAAATTGCAGTATTCATACTTACTCTTTCTTACTTGTTATTTTTAATTATACTAACGAATTTTTATCATAGTTATCGACTTCGACTATATAGTTATATTTGGATGGCACTATATTTCATCCTTACCTTTACTTTTTTTATTGTTACTTTTGATACCTTATTAAAACGTTTAAAAGCCCATACTTTATATAAACATTCCATTCTTCATAGTATATGCGATTATGTGTTTGTAAAAGGATTTGACAAGTTTAAATGTTACATTCGTTCTTTTAGCAAGTTATTAATTCACCGACATGCAGCATTTCGCTTACTTTTTATACTTATGCTTTTTGGTATATTGCAGTGCATTATATTTATTATTGCATACCATTCTCCACTTGCATATATCTTTTTAGTTTTTGTTTCATTTTGCTTCTTGTGCCTTAGTTTAATCAAAACATTTGCTGATATGAATGTTGTAATAGAAGGCACTAAAAAAATTGCAAATGGTGATTTAAACTCAAAAATACCAGATAAAGAGCTAACCGAACCATCCAAGACAATAGCAAAGAGTATCAATCGGATTGGAGATGGTTTGTCCAACGCAGTAGAAGAAAAAATTAAAAGCGAACGGTTAAAGACCGAACTAATTACAAACGTTTCTCATGATATAAAAACGCCATTAACCTCTATTATCAACTATGTTGATTTGTTAAATAAAGAAAATCTTATGAATGAAAAAGCGAATTCATACCTTTCTATTTTAACGGAAAAATCTTGGCGTCTAAAGACTTTAATTGAAGATTTAGTAGAAGCTTCAAAAGCCTCCTCCGGAGCATTGACTTTAAATCTTGAACGATTGAATTTAATTGAGCTGATTAAACAAGCACTTGGAGAATTCAACGATCGTTTTTCAGAAAATAATTTAGAAACTATATTTAAAGAAACAGACGAAAATATTTATATTCTTGGAGATGGCCGAAGTACTTACCGCATTATTGATAATTTGTTTTCTAATGCTAACAAGTATGCTTTAAAAAATACACGAATATATATTGATGTATCTTGTGATGAGAAATTCGCTTTCATTGAAGTAAAAAATATCTCTGCTACTAAATTAGGTATAAGTGGTGATGAACTTATGGAACGTTTCGTTCGAGGAGATTTATCCCGTAACTCAGAAGGTAGTGGGCTTGGTTTATCCATTGCAAAAAGCTTAGCAACACTCCAAAATGGGGATTTTGAAATTATACTCGATGGAGATTTATTTAAAGCAATTGTAAAACTACCAATTTATGATAATACAACATGGTAATTTTATTTCTAAGGATAGTATAATCTCATAAAAATATATAATTAATGATTCAATAAAGCAGATTTTATTTTATCAACAACTTTAATCGTGTCATATGTAAAAGTATTAAAAAAATGAAAGCTTTGGTGTTTAATAACTTAAAACATGATATATAACAAAATAAAAGCTGTTACTAAGCATAAAGATCTCTTGAGTGTAAAATCGCTTAAGAGCCCTCAGTTAGTAACAGCTTTATTGTATTGTATTGTATTGTATTGTATTGTATTGTATTGTATTATAGCCCCAACTCATCCAATGAATGAATCGTTATTAAGTAGTTATTACGAAATCTCTTATCAAAGGAAACTTCTTCCAAAAACCATTCTGGCTTATGAAATCCTTTCGCTTCTTCCTCGTCTTTAAATTCTACTTCAACAAAACATAATCCTTCTAAGTTCCCATGAAAAACATCCAACTCAGCAATCGCATTATTTTCCAATGGAATAAGATATCTAGTTTTCTTAATGATATTAAAATCTACTTTCTCTTTTAAGTGGAGATAAGATTCCTTCGTAAGTGCCACTTCAATCTCTTCATTGATTAAAGCTACCTCTTGTGTACCATTTTGGAAGTTTTTATTTGCTTTGTAGGTTAAATAATAGCTATCATTGGACTTTCTAATACGAACGACAGGATCTACACATAAATAACCTTGCTCGATTTCCTTTGTTTCATACTTATCAAGATCCTTTGGTAATTGTTTTATCGTAAATTTCTTCTCTATTTCCATTGATATCTCCATTCTTATTACTTATTTCTTTCTGTTCAGTGTAGGATTTTTCTAATAATTAATTCTTTTATTACAAATTCCCATATCAATTTTATAATGGAAAATTTTCTTTCGTATAAGCACCGTATCTTTACAGATAATAGAATCAATGGATATAATTAAAATCGTAAGAAAGGCATGGTGCTCTTGTGAAAAAGAATTTTTTTACTAATTTTTTATTATGTGGATTAAGTGGATGGTGTATGGAGTGTTGCTGGACCGGTATTAGCTCACTTATATCCCATAAAGATAAACAATTATTATGCCGCACGTCCGTATGGATGTTCCCAATTTATGGCATGGCGGCATGCTTTTCCCCCTTATGCAATCTCTTAAAAAATCGTAGTACTGCGCTAAGAGGAGTTGTGTATGCCTTATTTATTTTTATTGCGGAGTTTATAACCGGAACCTTATTAAAAAGAGCAAAAGCTTGTCCATGGGATTATAGCAAGGCGAAATTAAACTTTAAAGGAGT